>JBBQAT010000020.1:0-42826 GCA_038316625.1 Burkholderiales bacterium | reverse complement strand
CACCGCGCGGGTGGCCTGCAATGCATTGTCAAGCTGGCGGTCCCGGCAACGCCAGTCACTGCAAATCTGTCCCGAATACCGCTCGTGCTGCGTTAGCTGGCGGGAACAGATCAGGCATTTGTCGGACGTTGAAATCAACACACCACCTTTTCACCGCCTTGCGGTTCAGCGATTACCCCGCAACACCAGCGAAGACTATCACCTTCACTTGACCAAAGTCAGCGCCACAAGTTCAGGATCGTCATTCGGCACAATCGGAAAGGCCGACCTGACTTCGGGCGGGATGTGCACCGGACGGCCGCTGCGAAGATCGACGAACACCCACACGGTTTTGGCTTTTGCGAGAACTGCGCCGTCGCCCTCGCGACAAACGAGGTAGTGACGTGTCGAACTGCGCGACGTTATGTCGCTCACCCAGGTGTAAAGCAGCACCGTATCGCCGGCGAAAGCGGGCTTGAGATACTCGATGAAATGCGAGCGCACAAACCACCCGGCACCAGCGGCGAGATAGCGCTCGAATGTCCAGCCTTGTGCCACGGAGTGCGCGACCGCGACGTCCTGCATCCAGCGCAAATAGGCGAGATTATTGACGTGCTGGTTGAGGTCGATGTCGTCGTCGGCGACGACAAACTGATTGAGGTAAATTCGAGTCATGGCGGGTTTGTCACAGATCGTCTGAATGGACGGAGGCTAGTAGTCAGTCACGGAGAAATCAACGTATAGCAACCGTCATTCCGGCGAAAGCCGGAATCCAGTAGTGCAGCACTGGATTCCGGGTCAAGCCCGGAATGACGGCGTTTTTTATCTACGGGCTTCAACATGACTGACTACTAGTAGTCCGTACGCGTGGATAAGCCGTCATTCCGGCGAAGGCCAGAATGACGGGGCCTGCAAGCTTCGTTTGATTCACATTGACTGACTACCGGGCCTCGGAGTTGATCTTTGATATCAGAACACGGGACCATGCTATTTCCCGCCCTTCCCTACCAACGCCACAATCCACGGTTCAAGCCGCTGCCCATAGCTTACGCTGGCCTCGAAAGGTGCCGGTTTGCTTGTCTGCGCGTTGTAGTTCAGCGCCTGCTGGAATTCGACCGGTACATTGATCTGGCTAATGCTGAGCGCTGAAATGTAGCCCGAAAGCCGATCCTGCTTATCCTGCGTGACGATTTTCGGGCGAATCTGGCCACGGGCGATGAGGTAGCGTGTCTTGTCCGGGTATCTGGCGCGCAGCGCTTCTTGATCCAGACCGGCATCGACGACGAAGAGCCGGGTGTTTTCCTTCGCCTCGCTATCCGCGTAGTCCCTGGAATACTTGGCGCGGTTCTCGAATTCCTTGTTGCCGGGGTTGTCCACTTTCAGCTTGTCATCGGCGTCGGCTTTTCGGCGTGCATGCTCAAGCGATTGCTGGTAGGCGGCACCGTCGATTTCCAGCACCAGCAGCACTTCCTTTGTCCGGTTATGCCTCTTTTTCCAGCGCGCTGTTTGCCGGTCCTGCGGCACGTCGAACCCGAGCGCCGTCATCTTCGCTTCATCCAGCCAGGAGGCGGTTCCGCCGTAGGAGCCGTATCCATCGTAGGACTCCGGCGCATCGCTTCCAGCATGAACCCGCCAGCGCAAGCTCAGCTCGACGCCGCTGTTCTCCTTGCTGTTCCATCGGCCGTAGGGAAGCTGCAGTTCGCGTTCGCTCAATTGCACCCGGCTTTCCGGCTCGCCGGAACGGTTCAGCGCCACGCCCGAGAGGGCGATGCCGTTTACGACGAGGATCAGGGCGAGCCCGGCGAACAGGGTATGGCGTCGTGTCCAGGCGATCATGATGCTTCTCCCCTGGAAAGCGGCGCCGTATCCGTGCGCAGGCGTTTGAGGACGACCAGGATCAGCACGGCAACGAGGCCGACGACGAGGAAGAAGAGGTATTTCGGCATGATCGCCCAGCACCAGTCGTAGAGCTTGGTGTAAAGAAAGATGACGAAGAAGGTGATGCCGGTGTTGATCACATCCGGCCAGCCGCGCCGCGCGCCGAGCCAGATGGCGCAGGCGCTGGCGACAAAGCCGACGACCTGGTACGTGCCTTCGATGAGTTTGTAGTCGACGTCGAGGTAGCTGCCATCGCCCCAATGCGAAAGCACCAGCACGGGCAGCAACAGGGTGAGCAGGCCGAACACGCGATAGATCGGCGCAAACTCCTGCGAGCGCTTGCGATGCAGGAATGTCGGCAGGACGAAGAGCAAGAGCGCCGCCGGGAAGAAGTTCTCGGGGCGCTCGCCGAAATGCAGCCAGTACACGCCGCGCCAGGCGCCAGTACGCGCCGAAATGTAGGCGATGACGCAGAGAATTCCCGCCGCCAGCAGCAGACGCAGATCACAGCTGTAGGCCAGGAGAAAGGCAAACGCCGCCCATGGAATGAGCGCCTTGTCGGACGGCGTGATGTTGAAAATCTGCCCGAGCATGACGATGTTCAAAACGAAGCAGACGAAGGCGAGCATCGCCGCCAGCTTGGTGAAGTAGCCGGAGTGATCCTTGCCCTGAATCCATAAGGTCGCCAAAAATGAGGCGAGAGCGGCGAAGATCAGGAGCCCGACCTGCGTGCCCGTGCTGAAGCCGCCCCAGAACTGGTAGAACAGGAAGAGCACGCTGGCCGCCAGTGCCAGCGCACCAAGGAATGAGGCCACGCGCATGCCGAGCGAAAGTTGCTTGGCCTTGACGCTGGCGTCGATATCGAAGGATTCGGCGTAACGCGCCAGCAATCCGGTGTGATGTTCGGCGACGGCACGCGATTGTTCCACTGTGAGTTCGAGAATACCTTCGTGCCGCAGACGCTCACGCTCGCGCTCAAAGACGCGAATTTCATCGGCTCGCTGCTGCGCTTCGCTTCGGGTGGGCGGTCTCATCGGGATTCCGTAGGCAATACGTTATGGAATCGGCATTGTGCCACAGGGACTATGGTCAGGGGATTGGCAGGGTGAGAAACGCGAAGCGTTGCGCTCCGTTCATCGTCCGTTACCGCGTGCGCTACTTCTGAAATCGTGGGTTTCTCAAACAAAATTCCAAGGAAACGGGCGAAAAGACGCATGAAATGGCGTTCTACAAGTACATAAGCCTATCAGCCAGTAAACACGCCACTCTTCAAAGGCATCGTTCGTAGATCGCCTATCCATGAGCCTTTCGGAGCATCGCTACTTGGCCGGTTCCATCGCCTGCAGAATAGCCGCCGCCATCGCCACGCTGCTTTGTGCGCCCGACACGGCCAGACGGCGCTGGATGATGAAGAAAGGAACGCCGGTTACGCCTAGGCCAGCGACCTTGTCGACCAGTGATTTGACCTGTGGCACACCCTCGTAGCTCTCCAGAAAATCGATCACGCTTTCCTTGTTATCGCCACATTCGGCGGCGATATCGGCCAGCGTCGCGGTGCTACCGATATCTTCGCCACGCTGAAAATGTGCCGTAAACAGGCGTTCGACCAGCGCGGTAATTTCAGCCGGTGGATGCCCGGTCGACTGAGCGCGATAGACCAGACGGTGCGCGTTCAGGGTTTTGGGGCGTGTGGCAATGCGCTCAAAGCTGAACTCGACGCCGTCACCCCGCCCGGCATCGGCCACATTGGCCTGAAGCTTGTCCACCTGCTTCGCACCGCCGAACTTGGCTTCGAGGTAGGCACGGTACGATTCACCGGCCGGCGGCGTGTCTGGATTCAGAAAATAAGGCAGCCAGTTGAACTGGAAGCGTACTTCCGGGTGTTTCTCCAGCACCTGCGCCACGGCGCTTTTCAGGCGCGCCTTGCCGATGAAACACCAGGGGCAAACAAAGTCGGAAACAATATCAATGGCAACGTTCATGAAATTCAGCTCAAAATTCTAAAAGGGACTCAGGCACCGTCCCGGTGCCTGGAAAGGGATTCCTGCGCATTCTCGCCGCGCACTGCGGCGGCAAGCTCCTTGTCGACAATCGTTTTGCCGATGGGGGCCAGGGCAATGGCGGCCAGCTTCAAGTGCTGGATGCCGAAGGGGATGCCGATGATGGTCACGAAACAGGCGACTGCCGATAAAACGTGGCCGATGGCCAGCCACACGCCGGCCAGGAGGAACCAGATGATGTTGCCGACCAGGCCCAGAGAACCGGTACCGATGTCGTTCTGCCGGGATAGATCTTTCCGGCTCACCGCTTCCTTGCCGAACGGGAAAAAGGCGAACTGGCCGATCACGAAGCAGGCCTTGCCCCACGGAATGCCGATGATCGAGATGAAGGCGAGCAGCCCAACCAGCCACCAGCCCAGCCCCATCAGCGCACCGCCCATGATGAACCACAGAAAATTGCCAATCGCGCCCATTTGTACTTCTCCAGTTGAGCGCCGGGCGCTCTGCAACGTTGTTGATTCAGGATTCGAGCGCGATAACGATCGAGTAGATTTCGTCGCCGGAGGCGGCAATGACCTCGGCCACCGTGCTCTGGTCGAGCCCGAGCGTCACCGCGCTATTGGCCATCGGGATTACGCGGGCATCAAGCTCCTCAAAGGGGTCACGGCGCGGCGAGACAACGCCGGCAACAAAGAGAATATCGCCCAGCGATGCGGGCGGCATGACGCCGCTAAACTGTCGTGAAGCCAATACGGCATCGACCACCGAGGCTGGCAGCTTCAAGGCTTCGAGCACCATTTCGGTGACGCGCCCGGCCAGGTCATTGATGGTTTCAGCCAGAATAACCGTATCTTCAAGCAGCACCGGAAATTCAGCCGCGCGGGAAAGCAGATAGAAGCGTCCCAGATCATGCACGATGCCAGCAAACATGACTTCGTCGGCATTGAGGCGAGTGAGTTTGCGCGCCAGAACGTAGGCCAGCGCCGCCACGTGCACGCTGCGCTCCCACAGGCGATTAGAGAGATCACGGCAACCGCTATGGCGTTGCGACTGACGCAATTGATCCATGATCAGCACCATGGCCAGCGATTTGATCGGGTCCATCCCGACACGCAAAACCGCCTGCCGGACATCGCGAATAACCTGATTGGACGGATTGAGCGCAACCGAATTGGCCAGTCGAATGACCTTGGCTGACAACAAGGGCTCGGCGACAACGATTTTTGCCAGGGCAGCCATCCCGAGATCAGGGTTCTCAACGGCCTTCAGCACTCGCCGACCCGCATCCAGACTGGTCGGAAAACTGAGCTCGCCGACCGTCGCCTTCAGGACCGCATTGCGGAAAGCGTCTGCGGCCTCAAATACCGTTTGACTCACACTGTTCTCCTTCAATTCTTAAAAACCCAAGCTGCATTCTAAACTCTGCAGGCGATTACGGAGCAAAGAAAACGCATTAAGCGCAATGCAGACAATAAAGCACCTCTCGCAGTCACTCAAAACTGGTCGTCCTCCAGGCCCATCACGCTGCTTGCCCCTTCGGACACGGTGCTTGCCAGGCCATCGGCCTGCGTCAGCAGGTGGTCGGCAAAGAATCGGGCGGTGATGATCTTGGCTGGATAGAAAGGGTCGCTCTCGCCGCCGGCTATCCTTGCCTGTGCGGCAAGCGCCGCGCGCGCCATCTGCCAGCCTCCGGCAACGACGCCGAACAGCATGAGAAACGGCACCGCGCTGGCCGATGCGGCACGCAGGTCGGTGGTGCAGGTCGCAACGATCCAAGCGCCAGCCTGGTCAAGTGCATCGACAGCGGCGGAAAAACGTCGGCGAATCGCCGAAAGCGGCGTGTTGTCGTGCTTCTCCAGTTCAACATCCAGCGCACGCATCCGTGCGATCACGTCCCTGAATGCTGCGCCGCCATCGCGGGCCATTTTGCGTCCGATCAGATCATTCGCCTGAATTCCGGTCGTTCCTTCGTAGATCGTCGAAATACGGGCATCGCGCAGATGCTGAGCGGCACCGGTGGCTTCGATGTAACCCATGCCGCCGTGAATCTGCACGCCGGTCGAGGCCACTTCGATGCCGATCTCGGTGCTCCAGCCCTTGATCACCGGGATCATCAGATCGACGAAAGCCTGATTCTGCTTGCGTACGACGACGTCGGGATGATTTAGCGCCTTGTCGTGCGCCCCAGCCACCACATAGGCCAGCGCACGGCTCGCTTCGGCTTTGGCTTTCATGCTCATGAGCATGCGCCGCACGTCGGGATGCGTGATGATCGGCACTTTGCCACCGCCGGGCGCACCGATGTCGGTTCCCTGGATGCGTGTTTTCGCGTAGTCGAGCGCAGACTGGTAGGCGCGTTCGCAAACGGCAACGCCCTCCATGCCGACTTCAAAACGCGCCACGTTCATCATGATGAACATGTACTCCAGGCCACGATTCTCCTCACCCACCAGATAGCCGACTGCGCCGCCCTGGTCACCATAGGCCATGAGTGCTGTCGGGCTGGCGTGGATGCCGAGCTTGTGTTCGATCGAAACACAACTGACATCGTTGCGCGCGCCGAGACGGCCATCGTCATTCACCAGAAATTTCGGCACGATGAACAGCGAAAGGCCCTTGACGCCTTGCGGTGCCGCGGGGTTACGTGCCAGCACGAGGTGGATGATGTTATCCACCATGTCGTGTTCGCCGTAGGTGATGAAAATCTTCTGCCCGAAAATCCGGTACGTGCCATCGCTCTGCGGCTCGGCCCGCGTACGCACGGCACCGAGATCGGAACCCGCACCCGGCTCGGTGAGGTTCATCGTCCCCGTCCATTCGCCGCTGACCATCTTCGCAAGGAAGGTCTGCTTGAGTTTTTCCGAGCCCGAGAGCACCAGCGCATCAATCGCCCCGCCAGTCAGCAGCGGGCAAAGCGAAAACGCGTGATTGGCCGATTTCCAGATCTCGCTCACTGGCGTCGACACCAGCTTCGGCAAGCCCTGCCCGCCCCACTGCGGTTCGGCACCGAGTGCTGTCCAGCCACTCTCGGCAAAAAGTTTGTAGGCCGCCTTGAAGCCCCTGGGCATGGCTACCTGCCCGTCATGGAATTGAGCGCCCTCAAGATCACCCACCACGTTGAGCGGCGACAGCACCGTTTCGGCAAAACGGGCGGCCTCCTCCAGCACCGCATCGACCACATCGGCCGTTGCTTCCTCGCAACCCGGCAACAGCGCAATCTCATCAAGCCCGGCCAATTCTTTCAGCACGAATTGCATGTCGCGGATCGGCGCTCGGTACTCGCTCATTTCACTCTCCCTCCGGACTTGAATCGCTCAGCTGCACGACGTTGAGGCCTTTGAGCTGGAATCGGGAACACGATCCAATAGGGCATCCGGAAAATAGGAAACCGGTTAAAGCGAATAGTTCCTTGCTGATCCGGGCGTTCATGCCTGGCCGCCAACACCCGTCAATAGTCAATCTTACCGCGGCATGCCTCGAAACCCGCATGGATAAACGGTCCCGTGGCATACCCTGTGAAGATGACCGTATTTACTGCCGTTCAGACGAGACGTTATGGAGAACGTGCAGCGCTTTTGATACTCAGGTCAACATGCGGGCTGTGCCATATTCGTCAATGCCAACCAGGTGAAAACCGGGGTTGGCGCGGCAAATCTTGCCGGTTCCCGAGTCCATCAGATTGTCGGCCATGGCCAACATCTTCAGCGCGGCGAGCTCTGCAATTCCAAGGTAGTTGATGTTGTGTATCTGGCAGACTTCACCAGTTTCCATGGCTGATTCCATGGTTGGAAGCAGGGTTTCTATGCTGTCGCAGCGATTCAGCGTGATGTTGAGCATTTTTTTCTCGATGACTTATTCGGCCAAAGAGCCTCGCTAGTTGGAATTCAAGATTGCAGCCTTTACAGCGTTCCGCTCATTACAAGCATCAGGCATGCCAGTCCAGTATGAATTAGCGCTTATGAGGTTGGAGAGACCTCTCCAATTCAGGAGGCGTGACCCGGTGTAAAAAATAGCCATCAAAGAGCAATTCTGAATACAATGATCAATGATTGATTTTTTTATTGTATTTTTCCAATCTTCGAACGATCAGGAGAATCGCACTCATGAAGAACTTGACCATCGCCCATCGTATCCTTCTGATGATTGGCACCTCAGTCATCGCCTTGCTTCTGATCGGATTTGTTGGGCTGTCGGTCGCAGGGAAAGAAACCGACAGCATCCGACAGATTGACGAAGACAGCATCACCAGCATCCAGACACTGAACGCCACACGACAAGCCTTCATGGAAACACGTGTCAGCATCCTGATGATGTTCCAGAATGCCGATGACGCGGAAATGGACGCGCTACAAAAGCGCATCAAAGCAAACGAAACGGAGATCAACAAGCACCTCAAGGACTACGAAAAACTGGCCTCCAACGATGAGGACAAGAAGTTGCTCGATGCGAATTTAGCCAACGTGAAGGCCTATCTAGACTTCTTCAACAACGAATTGTTGCCAAAAATCTTGAAATACGAGACCGAATACGCCTCGCAACTTATGAAAACGCAGGCCGGCCCACTCGGCACGAAGACCTTGAAGGGTTTCGATGAGCACATCGAGTTCAACAAGAAAGTCGTCGATACGACGATCCAGTCAGCCTACGACAGCGCCGCTCAGGGCAAGGTGTTCTCGCTGATGACCATTGCGGGCGGCGTGGTCGTTATTGGCTTGCTCGGATTTTTCCTCCTGACCAACATCAAATCCTCTTTGAGCCAGATTCAATCGATGGTCGCCCGGGTCGAGAGCGACCTGGATTTCACCATACGCGTCAATGTAAGCAAGCAGGATGAAATCGGGCAAACGACCTCAGCGTTGAACCGCTTGCTCGACAAACTGCAGAACAATCTAAAATCGATTGCCACCGGCGCACAGTCGGTCGCCTCGGCGGCTACCCAGATGTCTACCACCTCCAACCAGGTCGCTACTGCCTCGCACCAGCAAAGCGAAGCCGCCTCCGGCATGGCCGCAACCGTCGAGGAAATGACCGTCAGTATCAACCACGTTGCCGACCGTGCGCTGGAGACCAGCCGTCTGGCCGCCGAATCGGGCAAGCTCGCCAGCTCCGGCGAAAAAGTCATCGGCCAGACGGCGAGCGACATTCAGGACATTGCCACCACCGTTAACGAAGCCGCTGAACTCATTCACGGACTTGAACTGCACAGCCAGCAGATTTCCAACGTCGTTTCGGTGATCAAGGAAGTTGCCGACCAGACCAACCTGCTGGCGCTCAACGCGGCCATCGAAGCGGCTCGTGCCGGCGAGCAGGGACGCGGCTTTGCCGTCGTCGCCGACGAAGTGCGCAAACTCGCCGAGCGTACCTCGTCTTCGACCAAGGAAATCTCCGATACCATTGGCACCATGCGCAGCAGTGCCAGCAATGCGGTGGCCAGCATGCAAGGCGTAGTGGCCAAGGTGGCCAAGGGCGTCGAGAGGGCGCAGCAAGCCAATGAGTCGATGCGTCAGATCGGCGAAGGCGCACGCGGTTCCGTCGGCATGATCGGCGAGATCGCCGAAGCCATTCGCGAACAGGGCACGGCGACCAACAACATTGCCACGCAGGTCGAGCGCATCGCGCAAATGTCGGAAGAAAGCAGCGCCGCCGCAGGAAGCAGCGCCAAAGCGGCTCAGGATCTGGATCGACTGGCGGCAGACATGCAGCGCATTGTCAGTACCTATCGGCTGTAATTTATTGATCCGGCCCGCAAATGTATGAAGTCGTCACCCCGGCGAAAGCCGGGGTCCAGGAGGTGAATCCGCGCCAACACTGGACACCGGCCTTCGCCGGTATGACGGAAATTTCATACTTCATCGGGCCGGAACAATAGTCCAAGGCCATTCGCCAACGCGGTGGTGAGCGTGCTCACCTCCGCGTTTTTATTGTCACGCCGACCACAGCGGCGGTTCGTCCATCAGCGCGATTTGCTCGCGCAATTCGAGAATCCGGTCCTGCCAGTAGCGCTGTGTGTTGAACCACGGAAACGCCGCCGGAAAAGCCGGATCATCCCAGCGCCGCGCCAGCCAGCCGGCGTAATGGATCAGTCGCAGGGTTCGTAGAGCCTCGATGAGATACAGCTCGCGCGAATCGAAGTCGTAAAAATCCTCATACCCCGCCAGCACATCGGCCAACTGACGCACCTGATCCGCACGTTCACCCGAAAGCAGCATCCAAAGGTCCTGGATGGCCGGCCCCATGCGCGCATCGTCGAAATCGACAAAGCACGGACCATGACTTCCACCGCTCCCGTCCCCTTCCACCCACAAGACGTTGCCGGCATGACAGTCGCCATGCAGCCGCAGTGTGGCGACCCGCCCGGCTCTAGAAAAGCAATGGCGAATACCGTCCAGCGCCTGATCGACGACACCAAAATAAACATCAGCCAGATCCGATGGCAGAAAATCGCCGCACTGAAGAAAGTCCCGAGGTTCCTCGCCGAAGCTCTGAATGTTGAGTTCCGGCCGTTCGACAAAGGGTTTGAGGGCTCCAACCGCATGAATACGGCCGATAAAGCGCCCCATCCACTCAAGTGTTTGTCCGCTATCGAATTCCGGTGCCCGGCCGCTTTGCCTTGGAAATACCGCAAAGCGCAGATCGCCGAAGGTATGCAGCGTCTGCCCACCGATAGCCATCGGCGCAACAACCGGCAATTCGCGCTCGACCAGTTCAGTAGAAAAGGCGTGTTCCTCAAGGATAGCTGCATCCGACCAGCGGCCGGCGCGGTAAAACTTTGCGACCAGCGGCGCGCCCTCCTCCATGAAGACCTGATAAACACGGTTTTCGTAGCTGTTCAAGGCCAGCAGCCGTCCGTCAGGCAACAAGCCGACGCTTTCCAGAGCGTCGAGCATTGAGTCGGGCGTCAGCCCGGAAAACGGCGTTGTACTGGGTTTAGCGTGCTTCATGCAAAGGCTCCGGGAACTTTAAAAATGGCGTGATCACTCGCTCAGGATACACCTGAACCGATGCCCGAACGTCATGTGGTTTCCCGAATGGCAGCGACAGGCTAAGATTCGCCTCCGCGTTTGAAGGATCATCAGCAATGGCCAACCACTCGATTGATGTCAGCGAAGAAGCCGGCGTACGCTACCTGCATTTCAGTGCCGACTGGATACAGGGTGCCATGCGCATCCAGCGCCCCAATGCCCTGGAACTAGCCTATACGCGAGAAATGATGGCCGGATTGCTGCTGCGCAAAGCACCGTGGCCGAAAACCGCCCTGCTCATCGGACTGGGCGCGGGATCGCTGGCCAAATTCATCTACCACAAGCTACCCGCGACTCAGATCACGGTCGTCGAAATCGACCCGCAGGTCGAGATCATCGCCCGCCTGCATTTCAAGCTGCCGGATGACCCGATGCGACTGCGCATCGTTATTGCTGACGGCGCGCAATACATGCTGGAAGATGGCAAGAAGTTCGACACCATTCTCGTCGACGGCTTCGACAAAAGCGGACGCGCGGGTGTGCTCGATACCCTGCCGTTCTACCAGGCCTGCCGCACCCGCCTCACCGATAACGGCTTGCTGGCCATCAACCTGCTGGGCCACAGCCGGGGCTTCAAGGCCAGCACGGAACGCATCGCCGAGGCCTTTGACGGGCGTTCGCTGGTCTTTCCGTCATGCAGCAGCGGCAACACCATCGCTTTCGCCACGGACGGCGAGCCAGTCAACGCCACGCTGGATGAACTGCTCGCCCGCGCCAATCATTACCACAAGGAAACCGGGCTAAATCTGCTGCCGACGATCCCACGCCTTCAAGCCAACGGAGCGCTGGTCGACGACCGACTGGTCATCTGAACCGGCAGGCTCCACAGCGGCCAAGACCAGGACATGCGCCGCCATCGCTTGCACAATGCTTTCCGCCTCGCCGACCGGACAGGTCTGTTCAAAACGAACCGAGGGATGAAGCGCTCGCAACTCGTCGAGCAGCAAAGGCACGTCGCGCTTGAGATGGCCACCCTGAGCCATAAACATCGGTAACACGACGATGCGCTCAAACCCCTCGCCGACCAGCGACTCGACACTCTCACGCAGATTCGGCGTCATGAATTCAAGGAAGGCAGCTTCAATGCGCAATTCAGGCGACTGCGCTCGTACTGCCGCAATAACACGTCGCGACGGAGAAGCCCACTCGGGATCACGAGCACCGTGGGCAAAAAGAATAAGGGCTGTCTTGGTCATGGACTCCACTTTAGCGTATGAACAACATCAGGTACGGCTCTCAAGTGCCGACAGGAACTCTTCGGCGTTCTCGAATCATTTCGTTGAACTCTCTGACACCGCCGTGAGCAAAATGTTTTCCTGCCAGTGCAGAATGGAACGATAGCGTTTGGTTGAGAGCGGTTCGTCGAACAGCCGATACTGGGAGCCCCCTATTGCTGTCAATTTCACCTCGAAAGCTCGTCCATCATCGCGGCGTTGTTTTTTCGCTGTGGTGCGCCTACTATAGCTCTTGACAGGCTCTGAACGGCTGCGGTCAAGCTGATTCAGAGGTGTTGCGGACTGTGCCCCGGGAGCGCTCATGGCGAGGGTCACAGGTTCTTGTGCCTTGGCCAAACCAACTGACGGAAATTTGAATGATGCTGACCGAAGAAGAAATAGCAAATTCACGCGCCACTTTGAACGAACTTCAGGTGGAACACCGCGATCTCAACCTGATTATTGAACACCTTTGCAGCACGCCACTACCCGAACAGGATCAATTGCTGATCCATCGCCTCAAGAAGCGGAAACTGCTACTCAAGGACAAGATTTACCACCTCGAACGGACCTTGGTACCGGATATTCCGGCCTGACCTGCGTTTCTCCGCGAGGGACTCACCGGAGAAGCACGCTTCTCCGGTCGGGTGTTTTATCTATTCCCTTGCCTGCGAACAACGGAAATCAAGGACTGCGCCACAAGGCAGGATGGCGCGACGCACTCGTTTGTTTAGAGAGCGAGACGGCCAAGGTACCAGAAGACGGCAGAGATCGCGGCGCTGCAAGGAATCGTCAGAATCCAGGCCCAGACGATCCCCCCTGCAACTCCCCAGCGGACAGCGGTCAGTTTCTTCGTTGCGCCAACCCCAACGATGGCACCGGTAATGGTGTGTGTGGTCGACACCGGAATACCGAGTGCGGTCGCCAGAAAGAGCGTCATAGCTCCGCCAGTTTCAGCACAAAAACCGCCGACCGGCTTTAGTTTGGTTATCTTCTGTCCCATTGTTTTTACAATGCGCCAACCACCAAACATCGTACCCAAACCAATCGCCATATAACAAGAGAGTACGACCCACATTGGCAACGGGTCACTCGACTTCGAAATACCTGCCGCGATCAACAGCATCCAGATAATTCCCATTGTCTTTTGGGCATCATTACCCCCGTGCCCCAAGCTGTAAAGGGACGCGGACACCAGTTGCAAACGACGAAACCATTTATCTACGCCACGCGGCGTCGCCCTTCGACAAGCCCACGTCACCAGCACCATCATCAATGAGCCCAAGAGCATTCCGAGCAAGGGCGAAACAAGAATAAAAACAATAGCCTTGATCAGTCCACTAGCGATCAGCGCACCTGGCCCGGCCTTTACCAACGCCGCACCGACCAACCCTCCGATAAGCGCATGGGATGAAGAAGACGGAATTCCATAGTACCAAGTAATCACGTTCCAGGAGATGGCTCCGACAAGCGCGCCAAACACAACGTAATGGTCAATAATTGCCGGATCAATCGTACCTTTGCCTACCGTTGTCGCAACCTTGAGTTGAAAAACAAAGATCGCGACGACGTTGAAAAATGCGGCAAGAAGCACGGCAGTCTGCGGCCGCAACACGCGTGTAGATACGATCGTCGCAATAGCATTGGCAGAGTCATGAAAGCCGTTCATGAAATCGAAAGCAAGTGCCAGAGCGACGAGAAAAACCACGACGCCCAGGCTGATGTTCACAGTTTCCATGGACGTGCCGCTCAGGAATTTTCGAGGACGATGCCTTCGATGATGTTCGCCACATCCTCGCAGCGATCTGTCACGGTTTCAAGAAGCTCGTAGATTGCCTTGAACTTGATTAGCTCCCGCACGTCCGGTTCCTCGCGGAAAAGACGGGACATCGCACCGCGCATTTCGCGATCAGCGGCCGATTCAAGCTGGTCAATTTCGTGACAGATTTTCAGAATTTCCGGTCCGTTATCCATGGAAGGCAACAGAGCAACTGCAGATCGCACACGCTGACAACACGAGAGACAAAGATTGCCGAGATTGACGGCTTCGACCGTTACGTGCCTGACGTCGTAGAGCGTCACGGTATGTGCCACATCCTGTATGAGGTCGAGGATGTCATCGAGGCGGGTGATCAACTGGTGAATCTCTTCCCGGTCAAGCGGAGTAATAAAGGATTTGTGAAGCTGCCGCATCGTTTCATGGGTAATCCCATCCGCGCGGTTTTCGATAACGTCGATAAGGTCGCATTGCTTGGCGGCTGCCTCGTCTGAGTCATTGATTACCGACAGCAAAGCCACCAGAGCTTCGCTTCCCAATACAATCTGCTCTGCATGGGCATTGAACAATTCAAAAAACTTCCCCTCTTGGGGCATAAATCGAGCGAACATAGTTTCGTTTCAGTAGTTTGACAACGGCGCGAATTTTACCATCAGGTAATGTTCAACATAACGTCGGGGGAAAAACTCTGCGACGGAAAGACACTTCGGACAAAAAGAACATATACCGGTAACCGGCCTCTTATGAGACCGATTACCGGCTTGGATTACATGGTTCCAATAATATTCAGGAACCAGCCGCGTGAGCGGTAAGACAGATCCGTCAGATCATCCGAATAGCGGGTGAAGTTGTAACCGGCGCCCACTTTGACGCCTTCCACCACATGCCGATAGACCGCAACCAGAAAACCGGCCTTGGCATCCTGTGCTTCCTTCGCCCGCAGATTGCGTGCCTCGACAACCGCGTCCCACTCTTTTGCCAGATGCCAGTCGGTACGCAACACGATCAAATCGGCGCGACTGGAGAACCAATCACCAGTTGTGCGGGTTGGTTGCAGTTCGCCGAAACGAACACCGTATTTAACACCGACCGACAACCACGGTACCAGATCGTAGATTGTGTCGACCGAAAGCACCTGACTCTTCTGTGCGTAATCGGCCGTCGTCCCCGACTGTGCAAGTTGCCCTGGCGACGGCAGATTGGAGAAATTGGTGTATTTGAAAAGAGTATTCCAGCGGTCGTTACTAACCGGGCGGTAGGCCGCGCCGACGACGAGCTCGTGAAAATCACCATCGTAGAACGCGCCTTGCGAGTTTGACGAACGCGAAATATTGGCCTTGCCCAGCAAGCGCCAATCCGGCGATGCGATGTAGCTCAAGGTATTGCGCATCAGCCAGACGTTGCGGTTATTACTGACACTGCCCAGCCCGGTGTTGGAACTCCCATCCTCGGCGCGGAATTCAAGGTTGCCGGAATATTTGATGCGCTCGAACTTGTAGCCCGCCGAAAGCCCCAGCGCCTTGCGCTTCAGATCGCCCGCCAGCGGATCGGATACCGTCCCGAATTCGGCCTTGGCTCCATAGTTCCAACGATCGTTCGGAGACAGATCGAGCCCGAACGCCTGCGTCAGGCTTTGCGGGCCGGCACCATTGGCCGAACGCAGTTCACCAAAGACCCGTACTTCGTCCGACACGCGCATGCTGCTGCCTGAAACCCAGGTGCCTTGACGACCGCGATAGGCGTTGTTCGGATTGTCCGTTTCCATACCGTAGGTCAGATAGGCGTTGCTGCGATCCGACAAACGATAGTCAGCCCCCAGTTTGCCACCGACCCCCATGTTGCCATCGGACACCTCGGCAAGCACTTTGAGGCGATCATTGATTCGCAAGCCGCCACCCACACCGGCACGATTGTTTTCGTCACGATCACCACTACGCGCGGTTGTTCCCTGCACAAAACCGTAAGCTTCCCAGTCTTCTCGCTCATCAGACTTCCCGTCGGCCTTCAGCGGCTTGTAGTCAAGACGGGCAATCACATCCGTACGACCACCGTTCTGGGACAAGCTTGGAGAGGCAATGGCCAACGGCAGATGGGTATCACGCAAATCATGGCGAATTCCGACGCCGAGTTCCCATTGCTCGTCGAGTTTCTGCCGAACACCGATTTCGCCGTTGCGTACGTCCTGACTATCCGCCGTCCTTGAATCGGCTTTGACTTCAAGCGTTGTTCCCTCGCGTACAAGAACCGAGGCTTTGGCCCCCTGCTGCTTGACGGCCTCGCCATTGATACCGATTTGTCCGGGCCCGGAATAACCACGGTCGCGCTCCTGCACGTAGGCTGAAACCTTGCCCTGAGCACCATCGACAATCTCGGCAAGATCTGCCGCCGCCTCGATGCGATGGGCATTTGCGTTTTGTACCGTCGCCACCTGCTGCTGCGCGAATCCGAAGCCGCCATCCAGCGAAGTGGTCGCACCGCTACCTGCACCCTTCGATTGCGCAACCTCAACCTTGATCCAGGTACCGGGTTTGTAGCGAGCCGTGGCATCAATCCCCTTGAGAGTCTGATTGCTGCCGCTTTCGCCCTGATGGAACGAGGTGACGCCTAACTGCAGATGGTCATTTAACCATTGCGAGGCATGCAGGCCCGTAGCCATGCTACTTACGGCGCTCAAGCCAGGTACGTATTCGTAGGTGCTTACCAGGTAAAGTGCATTGCCTGGCAGACTGGATGTCATCACCAGGCTTGACACAGTTCCGGTCGACGCCAGCGGCTCGCGCAGGATGACGCGCCCCTGCAGATAATTGATTTCGTAGTCTTGCGCCGGCACCAGTTGCTTACGCTCGATAACGATCCCTGAGTCCTTGTCACGCACTTCGACCCAGACACGTTCCGAACCGACCGTCACATCCTGATGACGCAAATAGTAGAGGGAGCCACCCGTTCCACGGAACTCGTCACGCGCACCAAGCGTCCCCGGGTCGGCGGCAAAGGCGTCCACAACCGTGATTTTCTCGCCGTAACGGGTGGACTCTTCAGACCGGTAACGCAACTTCGCACCGTAGAGCCCGCGCGAGTATTGCATCAGCTCGCTGCCGCTCCATGCGGTCTGGAAGTTACCCCACATCACATGTGAATCACCTTTTTCCAGCCGCACGTAGAACTTCCCCTGCGTTGGCGCATCGTCGACTGTCGTCGAATCGTCGCCATACATGGGATAGTAGAGATCCGGATCAATATTTCTCAGCAGGTAACGCGGGTCTTTTGAGGAGAAGTTGGTAAACAAATCTTCAAGCGGCTGTTCACGCGTATCGGCCGCAGCCGTCAGGAGCCATTCGCCCTTGATCTTTCCTTTCAGATAGAAAGCGCCGCGACCATCGACATAAACCTTGTCCTCGTAATGCTGAGTATCGTTGCTGAGCAGTGCGGCCGGACCGGAGACATTGTTCTTGCCAACCGTGAGATCGCCAATCGCAATGTAGAACCAGTCATCCTTCGGGATGGTGAGATTGCGACGGAAACTCGTCGACGTACCATCCGGGTTGCCAAGCTTTATCTCGATTGTATTCGGCCCGGAAGGCAAAATCTGCTTGATGGCGAACTTGCCCGTCGGATCAACAGGCAACGCCAGCCCTAAGGCTTCAACTGTCTGCCCTGGCTTGAGATTGCGCCCATTGACGGTAACCGTACCGCCGGCAACCGGTATGTTGCGCAGCGCAAGGCTGTTCTCGCCATAGCCAGTCAAGCGCTCACGCTCCTCCGCTTCGGCATCGGAAACCGGCTTCTCGTGAGCCAACAACGTTAGCGATTTAAGGCTGCTTTCGTCAAAATGGCCTTCGTTGTCATAGACACGCAGCAGGTAGAAGTATTGCTCCTCGCGCACATCGGCGGGTACGGTCCATTGAATCGCCGTTGTCCAGCTCACCGGCAAGATCAGCAGCGGATTTTCCTGTACTTGCTGACCGGGGCGGAATATCCGCAGTTCAGCTTTCTTGATCCATGGCAGATAGTTGGCCCAGGCGCGAAATTCCACCACCGAACCGCGCACTATGCCATTTGGTGTTGCCCAGGCATTCAACGCCGGACTCATCGCCAGGCTATCGTAACGGACTTGAATGTCGGCCTTTTCAAGCGCTACATCAGTGCAACGCTGGCGATCAGCTTCCAGCGGCGATTCGTCGAGATTGAGAGGTTCGCCGTCGACAGTGACACGGAATGGCACTTCAGCGGCAGAGGCCTCCACAGGGGTACAAGGTACGCGCACAGCAACCGGAGTGGGCAGTTCAACGGTAGTAACCGCCTCATGCCAAATCTGCACTTCGACGCGCCGGTTTTGGGCCATACCCTCGGGCGTATTGTTGCTGGCAACCGGTGCTGACTCTCCCCTCCCTGCCATAGCAGCAGCACTGACCGGCAAGCCAAGCTCACGGCGCAGGAAATCAGCCACAGCCAGAGCGCGTGCCTCCGAGAGCCCCTGGTTGTTGCCGAAAACCTTTCTTGATCTCGCTGACAGGCGCTGGTTATCGGTATGGCCAACGACCGATAAATTGAGACCTGGTTTGCCCTGATAGGGAATAGCAAAGGTCCTGAGCGCCTGATGTGCCAACTCGGTCAGTTCGGCGCTGCCCGACGCAAAGAACGAGCCGTTGCCAAGTCTGTCGGACAAGGTCTGCTTAGTCTGCGCTTGAACCGTTGGCAAAGTGGTGGACGCAGCACGCATCGCCTGTGCGTCAGCCTGGCTAACGCCTGACGGCAACGGATAAGCAAAATCGGGCTGGATCTCAGAAGGCGTAGGTATTTCATGGAGATCAACACGCGCATTGTCCACCCGCTTTCCTGTATCTTCATTGGTCGAAAATGCAGGGGAAAACATCACGCTGATGGCGACGGCGAGCGCGGTCTTTCTGATCGTAGATGCTTTCATTTCGCGCCCTCCAGCTCGGTTTCAATTACAAGTGGATGGATCACGTCCTTGTCTTTATCCTCGTCGTTCAATTGTTTCCACAGTGTCTTGATGCGCTTCGCTACGCTATCGAGACGAGCCTTGCCTTGATCATCACCACCGCTGTAGGAAATCCGTAACACGGAGGGGCGATTCCTGAGTTGCGCCAGCACAGTTTCGAGCTTGCCGGCCCATTGCGCCGCCAATTCAGTCCCGTCAGTAAATGCGGCTGCCGTCAATTCAAGCCGTACAACGCGGTGTACCGTGGCACCGAAATTGAGCTTCACCATCTTGCCCCGTGTAACCCGTACATCGCGCGGGTTTTCCGTCGTCAAACGGTAACCGGAAGGCAAGGTCCGCTCATCCAGCTTCATCACGAAATTGGAGCCATGATCCGCTTGGGGAATGGCGGCGCAGGCTACGTGGAAACGTCCTTCGGCGTCAGACGTGACAAGCAAACCACGTGCAGTAATAACCCGTACATTGGGGATACCCACCTCGCCCTCATCCTGATAACCATTGGCGTTCTTGTCGTCAAAAACCTTGCCGATAATGTCGGAACAGTCGAAGGTTGGATCTGGAATGACACGCACCGTGGCACTGGCAATGTTTGAAACCAGCGAATTAACCAGGCTGTTCAGCGACCAGACCTGATTGACGTATTCGCCTTCGCCCACACCCGCGCCAACGACTAGCACCATGCGATAGGTCTTGCGCTCCCCGGCGGCGAAAGTCTGGTTTGCCCAGGTCATGTCGCGACCGGTGACAGTCGGCTCCATAACAGCGCCATTCAGCGTCGCGGAGCCGAGTCGATAGCGGAATCCTGGAGGAATACGATCAACCACATTCACATTACCGACGACTCCGGCCAGAGTGTTTGTCGCCGTGATCGTGTAAGGCACCAGTCCGCCCTTGCTGATCGTGGTCATCGGTGTGTTCTTGCTCATGACAATAGCACTCGTCAGCGCCGGATCCAGAGGAATATGGTTGTTCACTACATTAGCCGACGGGAGGGCAAAATTCACGCCGTAGCTAAAGTAATACTGTGACGACCCCGCTCCCGCAGCCAGCGCCACCGAACCGGCAGGACACGCACCGGGAACTGTCGACGCCAGCGGAATGCCGATTGCAGGAGCTTGGCTGCTATTCGAAACCAGTGCAGGATTGGGGGCCGCAGCGACCGACAGAGCACTGACGCACGGTGGAATCAGTGTCGATGGCGCCGGAAAATAGCCTGATGGCGCGGTAACCCTCAGCGTGTAGTTTCCGTTACCCGGACACCCTCCACCATTGAGCAGTAAAAACTCGTAGTAGCCATTGCTGCCGGTGGTGATCGCATTCTGCCCTGACGCCAGGCAGGACGTGGGGACAGGCTCACCTCCGGGTCCCAATATCTCGACCACAGCGCCACGCACGGGAGCTCGGGTTACCGCATCGTAGATTACGCCGGACGGATCAAGCGGAAGGTTCTGCTCGGTGATCTCGTCACTGGGATTCAGGGTGATATTGGTGATCTGGCCGGGTACGGCGTTGGTAATACCCGCATTGCCACCGGACTGGGGCGTGGTGTTGAATCCATTGGTAGCCGTGTTGATAAAGCTGATCGAGAATGTGGTGAAGTTAACTCCAGGAGAAGCCAGCGAACCCGTTGTCGGCAAACCTCCGGCCCACTGCGGATAACTCGCACCACAGGCGAGGTTGTCGAAGTGGTAGTAGCCCGTGCTATCCGTCGTGACCTGGCAAATGACCTGGCTTGTACCATCACTCTTGCCGGCGGTCAGGGTAATGACCCAACCCGATGTTCGTGCATCGGTAGGAGGCACGGCAGCACGAACGCGCGCGTGCGTAGCATCAAAATAGACATATCCACTGACTATCGGCGGCGTGAGCACACCTGTGCCGGAAACACGGGGGATCTCGCCGAACAGGTAACCACCCACGTTGCCGGCATTGGCGCTTAGCACCGACGGGGTAATAGCGATGCCATCAACCGTGTTGTAACCGGCCTGACTGCCAAAAAAAGCGTTATTGACAGTGCCGCCCGCAACGCCAGCGGTTTCCTTGCCGTCGCTATACCGCGGGTTGCTGCTTGCATCGACAATCGCATTAACATCGTTCTGGTTTTCCACGAGTTTGTAAGTGCCGGGAGGAACGCCGTTGAATACATAGGCGCCACTGCCATCAGTCGTGGCACAAATAGCGGGCGCATTGCAGAACGGTACCGCAGGACCGTTGACTGCGACCGCAACATCATAAAGCGCGACACGGACGCCTGGAATACCAGATTCACCGCCATCCTTGATGGCGTTGTTGTTGGTATCGATGTAAACGAATCCGTTGAGACTGCCGCCTCGCTCACCAAAGTTGTTGCCAACGGCCGACGTTGCCAACGGCAAGATAATCGCGGAAATGCGATTCTGTGCGGCGGCGTTCGTGAAACTGCCGTTATCGACAGTACCTCCGGAACTTCCCGGCGTTTCGCGACCATCCAGATAACCGGTTGGCTGCGTCTCAGTCACCGTATAGTTGCCGCTGGGCAAACCGTTAAAGTGGTACCTGCCATCGGCGGCAGTGGTTACCGTAATGACAGATGGGCCGCCCGTGAGCGTGAGGGTGACGCTGGCAATACCGATTTCACCAGCATCCTTGATTCCATCATCGTTGTTATCGAGATAGACAAAACCAGAAATGGCCGAGGCGTTTTCACGGAAGTTGTAGTTGATCCCGTTACTGCCCTGAGGCAATACAATCGCTGAGATCGTGTTGAGTGCGGCTGTGCCGACATTGCTGCCGCTGATGCTGCCCGACTGAGTGCCCGTAGCGAGCGGATAATCGCCCATGCTCGCCGGCTGCGTTTCGGCAATCGTATACCCGCTGGCATTCGACGGGCGCAGATTGGAAAAACTATATAGGCCATTGGCGTCGGTCATTACCGTCACATTTACCGCACCACCCTGATCATCCGCTCCTGTCAGTGTCAGTGTTATGCCTGCCAGTTCCTCGCCGGCATCGTAGGTGCCGTTGTTATTGACATCGTGATAGACCCGCCCGGTAATGCCTGACGAAATTACTTCCCCGAAGTTGAACTGAGTGAAGGTGGACGCCGCATTGAACGGTATTGCACTGACGATATTGGCGGCACCGATGTTGCAGGCCGGGTTGTTGCACCCCGCTGCAGCACCATTGACCAGACCCTTGATGTGCTTGCCGTCGATATACCCTGCTGGCTGACTTTCGCTGACGGTGTAGCCGGCAGCATTGGCATTGCGCAGGCCACTGAAGCTGTAACTGCCGTCGGCGGCGGTCGTTGTGGTACAACTTGGTATGGTTGTACACACATTGGTACCAGAGGCGGTCAAGCCGGAGAGGACCAACGTCACACCGGCAATCGGAGTTTCCCCGCCTTCCTTGATACCATTGTTGTTGGCATCGAGATAGACGAATCCGGACAACGCTCCGACTTTTTCGCCAAACAGATAACCGGTAGCATCAACCCCCGGATTGAGCACGATTCCGGTTGCTGAGGTTCCCGTAGTCGACGCCGCACCGAGACTACCAGCCGTCGTTGTCCGGTCGGCGTAGTCGACCGGCTGACTCTCAGTAAGCGTGTAACCGGCACCATTGCTGGCCGGAACGCCATTGAACGAGAAGCTCCCGTCGGCCGCCGTACTGGCGGTGCAGCTGGACACAAGAGTGCAGGCATTGACACCAGAGGCAGTCGTTCCCGAGAGCGTCATGACCACACCGGAAATTCCGGTATCGCTGCCGTTGAAGCCGCCGTTGTTGTCGGCATCGAGATAGACGCGACCGGCCAGACTACCGGCCAGTTCGCCAAAGTTGTAGTTGTTTCCGGCTTGCCCGACGGCAATCACAATGCCGGAAATCCGGTCATTGACTGCGGCACTTCCGGTCGTGGCGCCATTGACCGTACCCACGGTCTCAGCACCATCCTGATAGTTATTCAGCGGTGCCACGACCTGCGATTGTTGCGTAACAGCGTAACCCGCCACATTGCTCGCCGGCAACGAAACAAAGCTGTACCCACCGCCGGCAGCGGTCGTCACCGTACAGGGATTGGGAGCAATGGCAGAACATACGTCGCCTGACCCTGTCGTGGTACCCGAAAGCGTCATGCTGACTCCGGCGATACCCGGTTCACCCGCGTCCTTGATCCCATTGCGATTGAGATCGACGTAAACAAAACCGGTCAGCGCCTGACCGAACTCGCCAAAGTTGTACCCGGTTGCGCTGACACCCGCGCCAATCGTAATCGCCGTTATCGTGGTCACACCGACACCCGCACCGCCCGTACCACCGGCGCTGCCCGCCTGGGAACCAGTATGCGTCATACCGGAAGGCGGTGTTTCTGTAAGGCTATACGCTCCGGGCGGTAGCCCCGTGATCGTGTAGTTGCCACTGGCGTCGGTAGTGAAGGTACAACTCCCGATGACCGTGCAAATATTGCGACCGAGGTAGTCCGTTCCGGCCAGGGTGATCGTCACGCCGGGCACGCCACCGGTTTCTCCTCCGTCTTTTACAGCATTGGAATTGGAGTCAACAAACACGCTGCCCGTAATTGAAGCGTAGGGCAGTTCGCCGAAGTTACGCTCATTCAGGTTGGTATTGGGGTTGACTACGCCAACCACGATATTTTCGGGTGCCGAGCGGTTGTCGCTGGCGGCAATTACATTGCCAAGGCCCGCGCCATTCTGATCCTTGCCATCGTAGAAATTGGCGGGCAATGTCTGCTCGGCCACGGTATAACTGGTACCGTCACTGGGCGGCACGGTAAAGCTGTAGCCAGCGCCTGTTGTCGTTTGCGTATAAGCCACCCCGAGGAAAGTGCACAGATCGGCACCCCAGAAGGTCGTACCGGAGATTTTCACCTGAACGCCTGAGATATCGGTTTCACCCGCCCCGCTACGGTCGCCGTCATTATTGAGATCCCGGTACACGTGGCCGGTTACGGTGGCTTGCCGGTATTCCTGGAACAGGTAACCGGTGGCCACTATATTTTGCGGCAGCTTGATCGCGCTTATAGTGTTATGGGCGACTATGCTTGAACAGTTGGCCACACCATCGCAAGCATCGACCGGCTTGATGCCGGTGTCTGGAAGTACGGCGCCTGCCCATGTGCCGAGCACCTCGAACCGGTCGTAGTAACCGGCTGGTTGAGTCTCAACGATGGTGTAACCCGTCGCATCTGCGGTAGGCAGATTGTCGAACAGGAAGTCGCCAGCAGAACTTGTCACGGTTATCGGCGAACCAACGGTACCGACGGAGTTCCCCCAGGCATCCACACCGTAAAGGCCGAAGGTCACAGCGGTGGCGATTTTCTCTCCTGCCTCCATGGCATTGTTGTTGTTGTTGTCGCTATACACCGAGCCGGCAATGCTGGATTTTTCGATCTGCACATTGACGGTATTCGAGGTGTTGTTTCCTGATGTCGGATCGTAGGAAAGCGGTACACCAGCGACAACAAGCGGAGCAATACTTGCCGTATTTGCTCGGTTCGTATTAAAGCCATGACTGCCGAGATACGTGCCACGAGTTGCCCTGACCGGGATCGAGATAGTCACCAGATTGGGCGCATCGCCAGCACCAGAGGCGACCGGCAGAGTACCCAGGTCACAGGCGACGGTGATTCCCGTCGATGCCACACCTGAAGTTGTACAACTATTGGTCATCAACGATCCGCTGCCGATTGCCGCCGTAGCGCTACCGTTCAACGAAAGTCCGCTGGGCAGGACATCAGTGACTCGAACCCCTGCTGCGGGCGACGGCCCCATGTTCCCGACCACAATCGTGTACGTAAAGGGCTGATTGAGACTGAAGGGCGATGCTGGCGACACGGCCTTGGAGATTACCTGGAGGTCTGTCTTCGGTAGAACCGTGGTGGTTTCAGTCACCTAGTTATTGCCCGCCAACGTGTCCCCGGCAAACGGTGCGGCACCGGTTTCATAGGACTCCACGACGGCCGTAGTTTTGTAAGTGATGCTGCCGGCCGGCGCATTGGATATCGGCCCAGTGTCGAAGCGCAGACTGAAAGTCTTGCTGCTACCGGACGACAGCACGCTGCCGGCCTGAGAAGCAGCGAGATAGCAGACGACATCACTGCCAACAACGCTGCATGTAGCGCCTGCGGGGAGACTGGTCGGCGCCGCCGGGTTGAAGGTCATAGTGTAGGGGGATGCCTGCCCTCCCTGTGGGGGGACCGTCGGCGTCACCGTCAGTTTGAAGCCGGTGGCTTGCGACGGACCGTTGTTCTGCACCGTGATGGCGTAGATGATCGGATCGCCGAAAGGCGTTGGATCATAGCCTGGATCATTGTCGGTTACCGTCAGGTCAAGTGCTTTGGTGGTAACGGTGATCGTGTTGGAGTTGGTGTTGTTGGCATAAGCTGGAGCATCGCTCTCGGCCGTCGTGGTGCTGAACGCGGCATCGCTCGTAAATGGTGCATCAAGCGCCTCCGGGTAGGGATAGACGGGGATCACCGAGAAGATCAGTTGTCGTGATTCATTGTTGGCAAGGCTGAATCCAGTACATTCAATACCCTCGTCCCCGGCATAAGGGGCACCAGAGAAAGTAACGAATGTACACGTCGCCGACGTACCAGCGATCGCAGCCGACCCTGCAACAAAGTTCATACGCCGATTGCCCGGTAGCCAGGTGTCACGGTTGATGCGTTGGCGCAATATCACGCCACCGGCAGTGCTCGGCCCGTTGTTCTTGATCGAGGTCGTATAGGTCAGCGGAACACCGACCTTAACCGGATTCGGCGCACCAGCCATTCCGGTGACAGCAACATCGGCAATCGGATCGACAATGATGCTGTCGCTGCCACTGTTATTGCCACCGTTACTGTCAATCGCATCAGGGCTCAACACCGTCGCAGTGTTGGTGAACGAGCCGTCGCCAAAGGGACGATTCAGGGTGATGGTAATCGTACGGGGGGCACCGCTGGCAACATTCAACAGGGTGCAGTTGACGGTCGAGCCAAAGCTGCAGGATTCACCCGCCCCAACACCAGCAATGACTGCGCTTCCGCCTGTGGTTCCGGCAGAGCCGCTATACCACCCCGGAATCGGATCTGAAACAGAAACGGTTGGAGCAATGTCCGGTCCGGCATTCGCGACCGTCAGGGAATAAACGAGTGAGTTGTTGGAGGTCAGGACATGGATTGGGGATGCAATGCTGGCACTCTTGGTTACCGAGAGATCAACATCGCGGTCGCTGCCGGTTACCGTGCGGGTATCGCAATTGCCGGTCGAACTGTTGTCGGCTGGGAGGTGCGGCGAACCTGCAGCTTGACCAGTGCATGCGGTGTTGGAAATCGGTCCGAGATAACCTGCCACGGCCTGGGTAACGATGGTGAGCAAGGGCAACGAAGCGCCCCGGGCAAGATTGGCTGCTGCGTAGTCGCAAACCAGAGTTCCTGTTGCACCAACAGCGACCCCCGAACAAGACCAGCCAATGCCCGAGAACGAAGCAAAGGTTTCTTTAATATCAAGGACATCGGTGACCCGAATCGTCCCAGTGGCTGCCGACGTCGAACTATTCGAGTTGCTTACCGTGATCGTGTTGGTAATATTGCCCCCGGCAGCGACGGGATTCGGTCCCTTGGTCTTGACCAGCGTAAGATGGGCAAAAGGCGAAGAGATGCTGTAATTAACCGATGCTGCCGTGTCCACACCTCCCACCGGGCCACTTCGTGTTACGTTCGCCGTATTGGTTCCACTATTACCTGCGGCACCTGTGACGGTCAGCGGAATCAGGAAGCTCGACGACGTCACACCGCTATTGAGTGCGCCTACGGTGCAGGTGATGGTAAGCGGACCGGCACCGGTTCCTCCTGCACAGCCTCCCGGCAATGAATTGACGCTGAAATCAGCCGAAACCACATCGGTAATGGTCACACCGCTGGCATTTTGCGGCCCCTGGTTGGTCGCCGACAAAGTCAGATTGACGGTTTCGCCGCTGGCATAGTTCGTTAGGCCGGTCGCGGCAGAAACCATGGCCTTGTTGGCACGCAGACTGGTTCCCGGCGCCACGGTAACGATGACCTGGGATGGGCCATTATTGGTCGTATCGGGATCACCAGTCGCGGAGTCGGTACTGACAACGCTGGCACCATTGGTGATAGTGCCAGCCGAAGTAATGATGCGGCCAGTGACGGTGATCGCCGACGCGGCAGCACCACTGGCTAGTAACGGACCGGAATAATCGCAAGTCAGCGTGGTGCCCGCCGGCGCGGGACAACTCCAGTTAGTGCCGCTGGCTGACTGAAAGGCAAAGTCGGCGCCAGCCGGAAGATTGTCGGTGACGCGAAACGTCGTCGCAGGATCTGGACCATTCAAGTTACTGGTATTGATCGTGAAACTGATGACATCACCGGCCGTGGCATTTGCAGGGCCACTTTTAAGAACCGTCAGATTGGCGCCGTTGATGACGGTCGTGTTTTTCGGCAACTCATCATTGCCGTTGTTCGTATCTGTGTTTCCCGCAGCAGAAATAACGGCCCGCGTCGTTTGCACGCCGGCGGTCAGACCAATACCGGTGAAGGTGGTAGCCCAGACGGACTGAGAAGTAAGCGATACTCGGGTACAGGTCAGCGTTTTCGGACTTACCCCCAGATTGAATACGCAATTTGCTGGCGTCGAAGCCGAGCTGAAATCAACATTGGGCGGCAGTTCGACGACCAGACTGAGATTATTGGCCGACGCGCTAACATCATTATTGGTGACGTTGACACTGAACGTCGATGTACCACCACGGACGACTGGGTCGGGCGTCCACGTGTATGCGGAAACGCCAATATCGACCTGAGCCCAGGCAATACCAGGAGCAACAAGGGTGAAGAACGCAGCGGCAAGATGTCGGGCGAATTGAACGGAGGCTGGTGAAAACGTCCCGCTTCTGAGCCCTCCCTTAAAATCGATCCATTCGCCTGCAAGAGGCATCGTTGCTCTTCAATAAGCTTTTTGAAGAAGTGCGACAAGGTCTGAAAAAAGCGAAGGACAAAGCAAGCGAAACATCATGATATGACCGTTTTTTTTGTAGAGGTTGATTAAGAGAATATCGATGCAAAACATCACCCGCCATAAACATGAACACGTTTTTACATTTCAACTTCATGGCGCACTGCACGTTGGCTCTCACTAAACACAGAGCCGACATGATTTACAGTGATTACATTATTTCCAGCACCAGCTAAACGCGTCTCTTAAAGCCGTAAATGGCTTCAGAAATACGCCTCTCAAGGCACTGGACTGCAAGGATTAACGGGGCAGGATTTTAACCCACGGCGCAAATCAGCACGCGTCATTCTTACTTAAGAACAATCGCCCGCACTGATACCATCTCATCCAGCAGAGAGGCTTTGACCAGGGTCGATCATCTGATGTACACGTAACTCTGGATTTTTTAGGAAGCCTCAATACACTTATCGATTCCATGTCAATATGCAGAAATACTTGTCTTCAATGAATAGCAACTGAACTTTAATAAGCACAGCTAATCTCATTGCGGGCTTCTATTCACTTAACTGGATTCTGGTACAAACCATGAACGGCGAACTAATATCTTCTATCTTCTTGCTCTTGCTGGTGCTCGACCCACTGGGGAGCATGCCCTTTGTGCTATCACTGTTGCGCAACGTCCCCAAGGAACGCCGCCCACGCGTCATTCTGCGCGAGTGCGCCGTCGCCACGCTTGTTCTAGTGGCCTTTCTCTTTGTCGGCGACTGGCTGCTGGCCGCGATGCACCTCAGTGATCCAGCACTCGAGATTTCGGGCGGCTTGATTCTTTTTCTGATTGCTCTGCGCATGGTATTTCCACCGCCCGGACATGAACTCACTGAACAGGAGATCGTCGGCGAACCTTTCATTGTTCCGCTCGCCATTCCAATGATCGCCGGGCCATCGGCGCTGGCCACCGTGCTGTTGGCTTCACGTCAATCCGGACATGTATTGACCTGGGTAAGCGCCATTGTGCTGGCCTGTGTAATCAATACGGCCTTTTTGATGGCCTCAGGCTGGTTTGCTCGACTGTTCGGCAAATCCGGTATGGAGGCTATGGAACGCTTGATGGGGCTGATTCTGACGACGATGGCGGTGCAAATGCTGATCTCCGGGATCAGCATTGCCTTCCATATAAACTAAACTCGCGCCGTTCTCCTGGCTTCCATCATTGGCATTAGCTGTACGGCGATGATGCACGTGAAAATCAATAGGCAGCCCATGATTCCCATGCTATTCAGGCGGTCGCCCATGAGCAGGAAACCGAACAGGGCGGCAAACAAGGTCTCACCCGACATGATGATTGCTGCGTCAGCCGAGGGAACATAACGTTGCCCCACAACCTGGCCTGTATACGCAAACCCGACAGACAATAGACCAGAATAGAGAATCGGCAGTGCCGCTTGCCAGACGCCATCAAGCACGAAAGTTTCCGTCATGCTTCCCAAGAGCAGGCTGAGCACTCCACATACGAAGAACTGTGCGCAAGCCACAAGAAATGGCGCAGCGATTCGCTCCGCAATGCGCCCCACGAAAAACACGTGCAATGCCCAGAACAGGCTGCCAGCAATAACCCAGGTATCGCCTACACCGATACTGACACCACCAGCGCCGGAAAGCATCCAGGTTCCGACCAGGCAACCGAGGGAAGTGGGCCAAACCGACCAATGCGGGCGTTCGCGCAAGATCAGCCAGGAAATCAACGGCACCAACGGCACGTAAAGCGCTGTCAGGAAGCCTGCGTTGGTGATTGTCGTGCTGCCTATCCCGATTTGCTGGAACACAGCCCCCAAAGCTAGCAAAAAACCCAGCCCGACTACAGCTCTAGCCTCTGGCCATCCTGGCTGTACTTCCCGCAACGAGATCAAGCGCCAATCGCGCCAAGCCAAGGGTGCCACGACGCAGACACCGAGCAAGAAACGTATGCCAGTAAACGTGAGGGGTCCGACGCCATCCATCTGCTGCGCCTGGGCAACAAACCCCGAGCCCCAGATCAAAGCGACGGCTAACAGTAGGAGATTGCCTTGTGAGCGAGTCAAAATAATACCTTCCAGTAGAGATCAAGCAAGTTTACTCGAAACTGAACCCTATTCATTGCGGTCGTAGTTGAAGAATGCCCGGACAAATCATAAACTTGCCGACAAAAACTGAGCGGTCGATATCCGTCAGCCTTGTGCAAGAGACATCCAGACGAGTAACACCTGCCCTTGCGAATCAGCCAACTGTGCGAGTTCGGTTAGTTCTATCAGGTGAGCGAGAAGATCGTCCGCATCCCGCGAGTCATTCTCGTATTCTTCTGTAGCGGCCAATTCGCCGGCGATTTCTTCCAACGCAGAATCTTCGAGCCCTGCCAATTTGTCCAGACACTCATCGGCAATACGGAGAATGACTGTTTCACTTTCAGCCACATAGATGGGCTCATAGAGATCAAGCGCCATCTGCAGCGAATCACCCGTCAAAATGCAATGGAGCATGGCAAGCTTCATGGTATCGAGACCAGGCGCTTCAATACCACTCCACTCGTCCAGGGGACAGTTTGACTCTCCGACAGCCGCACATTCCTCTTCTTCGGCAGCAATAATATGTGTCACGAATTCCATGATCTATCTCAGTATCAAAAGATGCTTTTGTCGTAAGACTACTCTGGAAAACCGCAGAGCAATTGATGCAATAGTTCCTTATGATGCTCCCCGGACGGGATTTCTATTTTTTGGATCAGCCTGCGCACCCCCAAGCGAAGAAAAAAACAGCGGGGGCGAGGAACCGCCTGAATCAGTTATGAGGCAATCGAAACTGAACTGACGACTATGTCAGGCCAACTATCGTCCGCAAGGCTTGCAGTTTCACCATAACTCCTTCAACCATATCGGAAACGAGATACCTCGCCAGAAACACCCTTAAAAAAAACGCGTGGCAGACACGGCCACGCGTTTCGGACTGTCACGGGACAGCGGCGCATAATGCTGATAAAAATCAGGGCTTGTGTTCAACCACCACACATTGATAGACCCCTCCGAAGAACGTTCTCTTGCGCCAAGTAAAGCGATCCGCCTTACTGGCATAGCTACTAATTTCGTTCTTCCAGAGCGCGTTGGCAAAGGGCTCAAGATAGTGATTGACGACATTCAGGATGTAGCGAATCGGCTGCCATTTTGCCGGATTATGGTAATCGACAAACACCGCCTTGCTGCCCTTGGGCAGGCTATTTAACATGTGGTCAACAATTTCGTACTTCTTTTCGTCAGGCACTTCGTGCAACAAGAAGAAGCTGCAGATCAGGTCGTAATTGACAAGCTCTTCGCTGACGAATGCAGCCGCATCACTGCGAATGACCTTTGTCCAATCCATCCCTGCAAGTTTGCGGGCCCCGTGTTCGATTTGAATCGGCGTAACATCGGTCAAATGAAACGCCCCCGTTGGACCGACCTTTTCGGCCGCGCGCGTTACGAGATCTCCATACACGTGCGCCAGTTGCCAGACCCGCATTCCAGGCTTGATCTCGTTCAGATAGGCACGCATCAGACGCTGGTCGTTCAGGAACAACAAGACCCGTACCACCCAGTTATGATCCAGTGCACGTACCCACTTGGGATCGACATACGCCCAATCGTACACTTCGGTCATGTACGCGGGTACACCGTCGTAATAGGGGTCAATGGCGAGTGCCGGATGATTGTTGGTCATTGTCGATCCTGTTAATTCAAGGCGAACGCAGTCGGATAAAACATCAGGCACCACAAAACGAATGATGGAAACCGAGCAGTGGAAGTGGAAAACCGCAAATTATCCCTGACCTCGACGTCCCGGTCAAACAGTTAAAGCTGATAAATCCATTGTAAAACCCCTTTCATTTCATGGCATTCGCACCACAACATCAGCGGATTCACACCGTCTAACTTATGCATCACAGCTTCCTCCCGCTTTCCTGACCGCACAGCAGCAAGCCATCCCAGAAAAAAACTCGACGACAAGCAATTGATTGACATTGATTTCGATCAATTTATTTCACATTGATTGATTTATCCCGAATTTTTCACAAAAGTGAGCGAATATCGTTTAACCCATTGATATAATTGGGGTAACGCCAATAACGCTTCGTAAGAAGCCTAAACGAGACCGCCCATGGAGAATTTTACCGCGACCCAGCTTCGTTTTCCGGCCAGCGCCGGATTCACGATCCGAGCGGGTTTTGAAGGTGGAGCGATGTCCTCCGACTTCGGTGGGGTTCCGCTGCGCGGCATTGATCTTCAAATGGGCCTGATTGCCCGCCTGGTCAGTGCCATTGATGACACGCGTCACCCGTCGTACATCGATCACTCGTTGGCCGACCTGCTGCGGTAGCGGATATTCCAGACCGCCAGTGGCTACGCCGACGGCATCCCCGCTCGAATGGCACGACGTTGACATCACGCGGCGGGTTTATGAAACATCCGGGCTAAGATGTTGACGTTGAAACCAATATACACTTGGCTACTCCAGTCAGTTCGTGGCTCCCTCTAATTGGCAAGAACGGCCAGAGGGAAAGGATTACCGGTTGTGGGTCCAAACACTCACCACTCTTACCGACCGATGGCTCAAATGGGCGATCAAGTTTTCAGTATCTTTATAAATGGCAAATAGGCGATGGAGTTTGGGGGCCAAACTCACGATGGTGGGAGTCCCCTTTTTACTGCTTGTGCTGCTTTCGACGTCGGCCATGCTATGGGTTTCATGGCAACTCGATGGTGGCGCGGCGGCGGTAAATGAAGCTGGCCGTATGCGCATGCAGGCATACAGAATGGCCTTGTCTGTTGGCCTGGGGACAACAGATGACTTGCCCCGCCAGGTTGATGAATTCAATCAGAGCATGTCGACGCTGCGCTTGGGGGATCCCGAGCGGCCACTCTTCCTCCCGTGGGACGAAACCGTACAGGAAAAGTTCGAGACGGTCGCGCGAAACTGGTCGAGTTATCGTTCCGGATGGATCGAAGGTAGACCTAACCAGCAACGCGATCTTCGCATGGAGACTGTCGCCTTCGTTTCCGACATCGATGCACTCGTGGTCGGCATTGAATCGCACATGGCACGCAAGACGTCCTTGCTGCACCTGCTCCAATTATCGGCTTTGGTGCTGGCGATCGTGGTTACCGCGATATTGATCTTCACCGGGTACGTGTTCGTTTTGGAACCGGTCGGTCAAATCAAGCTGGCCATTGAAAGAATCCAGCAGGGGAATTTTGACGCTCGCGTTGACCATGCCAGCACGGATGAATTTGGTACGCTGGCCGAAGGATTCAATGGCATGGCGGAACATCTGCAATCCATGTACCGCAACCTGGAACACAAGGTTGCCGAAAAGACCATTGAGCTGGAAGAAAAAAAAGAACGTCTGGAAGGCTTGTATGAAGTCACCAATCTGGTGGCGAACACGACGGTGCTCGACGATCTGGCGCAGGGATTTGTCAAGAGTGTCGCCCGCATCGCCCGCGCTGATGGCGTCACACTGCGGTGGTCCGACCAGGACAACCAGCGCTACCTGATGTTGGCCGCTCAAGGCATGCCCCAGTCTTTGGTTGATACAGAGCAATGTATCGAAAAAGGCGGATGTCATTGCGGCGCTGCCAGCGCAGAACCAGGCTTGCGCGTTATTCCGATTCATGCTGACCCGGAGATTCCAATCCTGCCTTGTGCCCAAGCCGGTTTCAGTACGCTGATTAACATTCCGGTCCGTTTGCACGAACGCACGATGGGCGAAGTGGATCTATTTTTCAACGCGAGAATCTCCCCGACGCCGGCATTGCGCTCCCTGCTGGAGGCGCTAGGTAGTCACCTGGCCAGCGCTATGGAGAATCTGCGCCTTAACGCTCTGGAAATGGAAGCGGCCGTATCGCAGGAACGCAACTATATTGCCCGTGAGCTTCATGATTCCATCGCTCAATCGCTCGCCTTTCTGAAAATCCAGGTGCAACTGATGCGTGACGCCATTCGCTCCGGCAACCCGACCGAAGTACAGTCGGTACTCGAAGAAATTGATACCGGCGTCCGTGAGAGCTATGGCGATGTACGTGAATTGCTATTGCACTTCCGTACCCGTACGAACGCCGAGGACATTGAGCCGGCACTGGCTTCCACCCTACGGAAATTTGAACACCAAAGCGGCGTTAAAACGTCGCTATCAATGCAAGGACATGGGATGCCGCTTTCGCCCGACCTGCAAATACAGGTGTTGCATATTGTCCAAGAAGCCTTGTCCAACGTACGCAAGCATGCCCATGCCTCGCTCGTCAGTCTTAATGTGCAACAGCAACCTTCTTGGTGCCTGGAGGTAAAGGATGACGGTGTCGGTTTTGATTTTGACAACGACACTCTGGACGAGACCCATGTCGGCCTTCGTATCATGAAAGAGAGAGCACAGCGCATCGGTGCCGATCTTGCGGTCCACTCAACGCAAGGTCAGGGGAGCTCGATCATCCTCACCTTGCCGCCACACGCACCGACCATGTCCGTTGCGCTTGCACAAGAATCAAACGGAGGGGCGGCATGAACACCGATAACGGGTCATCCGGAAGCTCACCCATTCGCATTTTGGTGATTGACGACCACTCCCTCTTTCGACGCGGCTTGACCGCACTTCTTGCACGCGACCCACAGTTGCACGTCGTCGGAGACGCTGCGGATGCTGGCGAGGGACTTCGCCGGGCTCAGGAACTTCAGCCCGATATCATCCTGCTGGACAATCACCTGCCCGGTGTAAGTGGTGTTGATGCCTTGCCAGCACTGCACGACGCTGCGCCCAAGGCACTTATTCTGATGCTAACCGTCAGCGAAGACGAAAATGACCTTGCCGCTGCCCTGCGCGGCGGGGCGGTCGGCTACCTGCTGAAAACCGTAGACAGCGATGTGCTGACCCGTTCCATTCTGCGCGCCATGCAAGGTGATAGCATCATTGCACCGGAAATGATGAGCAAGTTGGTGGCCGCCTATCGGGGCGCGGCAAAGACTACCGTGGCCGACCCCGCCGGGCCCGTTGCCCCGGCGTCGCTGATGCCTGCCAGTGCGACACCAACGACGTGCGCAGCGATTGCCAGCCTGTCCCCACGGGAAATCGATGTCTTGCGTTGCATCGTGCGCGGCGCGAGCAACAAGGAAATCGCACGTGAGCATGGAATTGCAGAGACGACCGTCAAGATCCACGTGCAGCACGTCCTGCGCAAACTCGACGTCAGCTCGCGTGTTCACGCCGCCGTTATCGCCTCCGAGGCAGGTTTGCTTTGATCTTGCTCAAGAAAACAGCCTGAAGTTCGGCCCCTAGTTCTTCGGAACTATGGCACCAAGCCAGGAAGTAGTTCCAATGCCTCACCCGGATGCTTCTTCAGGAGGATACCGCCCGTAAATTGCTTCATCTAAATTGCCGTAATGCAAATACGGGGTTTGGATATGACAAAAAAGGGGCAGGCACTCTCGGTACTCATGGTCAGCACACTCGCTTTTACGGTGTGCTTCATGGTCTGGATGATGTTTGGGGTGATCGGCATCCCGATCAAGAAAGCGCTGAACCTCAACGCAACTGAATTCGGACTATTGACCGCCACGCCGGTACTGACCGGTTCCCTGATTCGCGTACCACTCGGCATCTGGACCGACAAATATGGCGGGCGTATTGTCATGGCTACCTTGATGGCGTTGACGATCCCGGCCATCTGGATGATGAGTTACGCCACTGCCTATTGGCATTTTCTGGTCATCGGCTTGTTTGTCGGTCTTGCCGGTGGTTCGTTTTCGGTGGGCACGCCCTACGTGGCACGCTGGTTTCCCCGAAAGCAGCAGGGATTTGCCATGGGCATCTATGGCGCCGGTAATTCAGGAGCAGCCGTTAACAAATTCCTGGCCCCGGCCCTGGTAGTCGCCTTCGGCTGGAGCATGGTGCCGATGGTGTATGCCGGGGTGATGTCGGCAACGGTGGTTGTTTTCTGGCTCTTCAGTCACAGTGATCCGGATCACCACGTTGCACATCGAATCACGTTCATCGATCAACTCAAGGCACTCAAAGACCCGAAGGTTCTGAAATACTGTCAGTTCTACAGCATCGTCTTCGGCGGTTATGTCGCCCTGTCGCTGTGGATGGTGCAGTACTACGTCGGCGAATTCGGGCTGGATATCCGTACGGCGGCGCTACTGGCGGCCTGCTTCTCGCTGCCCGGTGGTGTATTACGCGCCGTTGGCGGCTGGATGTCCGACAAGTGGGGCGCGCACAGCGTCACCTGGTGGGTGATGTGGGTCAGCTGGGTCTGCCTCTTCCTGCTGAGCTACCCGCAAACCGATCTGACTATCATGACGACGACGGGGCCAACGACCTTCCACATTGGCCTGAACGTCTACATGTTCACCGCCCTGATGTTCGTTCTCGGCATCGCCTTCGCCTTTGGCAAGGCCAGCGTTTTCAAGTACATCAGCGATGAGTACCCGAGCAACATCGGCACCATCAGCGGCATCGTCGGTCTTGCCGGCGGTCTTGGCGGCTTCGTCCTGCCCATCATGTTCGGTGCCCTGATGGACATCACCGGTATCCGCTCCAGCGCTTTCATGCTGATGTATGGCGTGGTCTGGGTATCGCTGATCTGGATCTACTGGACGGAGACCCGCCACAAGCGAATCTTCGCTGCTGACCCGGCCATTGCCAGTTTGAAGCAATAGTTTCCCTCCTTAAAAAGGTTCTCCATGACAAACAAGACGCAGTCCGGCCCGGACATCATTGATTGGCGCCCAGAGGACGAAGAATTCTGGGAATCCACCGGCAAGCGCATCGCCTACCGTAACCTTTGGCTGTCGATCCCGGCCCTGTTGTGCGGCTTTGCCGTTTGGGGCATGTGGGGCATCATCACCGTGCAGATGCTCAACCTGGGCTTCCCGTTCACCCAGGCCGAGTTGTTCACGCTGACCGCCATCGCCGGCATCGCTGGCGCGACGATGCGCATCCCGGCGTCCTTCCTGATCCGTCTGGCGGGCGGGCGCAACACCATCTTCCTGACGACGGCCATGTTGCTGGCTCCGGCGTTCGGTACCGGCATCGTGCTACAGCACAAGGATTGGCCGTTGTGGGCTTTCCAGCTGATGGCCTTGTGGTCAGGCGTTGGCGGCGGCAACTTCGCTAGTTCGATGTCGAATATCAGTACCTTCTTCCCGAAGCGCTTGCAGGGCACCGGGCTGGGTCTGAATGCGGGACTGGGCAATTTCGGCGTGACGACGATGCAAGTCGTCATCCCGCTGGTGATGACGGTGGGACTGTTCGGTGCCTTCGGCGGCTCGTCCGAACTGCTGCTCAAGGATTCGGGCTGGATCTTCGGCAAGATCGCCGCCGGCACCCCGACCTGGATCCAGAATGCCGGTTTCGCGTGGGTGCTGTCACTGGTGCCGCTGTCGGCGCTGTGCTGGTTCGGCATGAACAACCTGAAGACCATCTCGCCCGACACCGGCAACCCGATCATCGCCTTCTCGAAGATTACCTACCTGTACACGCTGGCCTTCGCGCCATCAATCTTCATGCTCTATCTTTACCTGCCGGCTCCGACTGGGCTGGGTCTGCTCAATATGTGGGTGGCCATCCCGCTCGACATCATCCTCGCACTGGCGGTGATGAAACTTGCCGCTTTCGGCGCGATGAAGGAAGGCGTCGTCAAGCAATTCGCCATCTTCCGTAACAAACACACCTGGTCGCTGACCATCCTCTACATCGTCACCTTCGGCTCGTTCATCGGCTTTTCGATGGCCTTGCCGCTTTCGATGAAGGTGATCTTCGGCGTCAGCCACCTGCCCAATGCGGCGGGCGTCATGCAGCATACAGCGGCCAATCCGAATGCGCCCGCTGTGCTCGCCTTTGCCTGGATCGGTCCCTTTGTCGGCGCGCTGACGCGCCCAATTGGCGGCTGGATCTCGGACAAGGTCGGCGGTTCGATCGTCACCCAGATCATCTCCGCCGTGATGGTTGTCGCCTCCGCTGCCGTCGGCTACATCATGATGCAGGCGTATAGTTCGGCGACGCCGGAGCAGTATTTCTCGACCTTCATGTGGCTGTTTATCGTTCTTTTCGCGGCCAGCGGCATCGGCAACGGCTCGACCTTCCGCACCATCGGCGTCATCTTCGACCGCCAGCAGGCCGGTCCGGTACTCGGCTGGACGTCGGCTGTCGCCGCCTACGGCGCCTTCATCGCACCAGTCATCATCGGCCAGCAGATCACCGCCGGAACACCGCAAATGGCGATGTACGGCTTCGCTATTTTTTACGCCCTGTGCCTGATCCTGAATTGGTGGTTCTACCTGCGCGCCAATTCTGAAATCAAGAATCCCTAGACATGAAAAAGATTCACCACCAAGACACCAAGAACACAAAGATTCACCAAGAAGGACAGAGTTTTGCCAGGTTTTCCTTGGTGCCTCTTGGTGAACTTGGTGTCTTGGTGGTTCGCATTTTTGCTTTTAGCTTTCCTCGTTTCGGCTTCAACCCTTACTGAAGAGGTATTCCATGAGCCATTTCCTCGATCGACTCAGTTATTTTTCTCAAGCCAGAGAAGCGTTTTCCGGCGACCACGGCGTCACCAACGGTGAAGACCGGACCTGGGAAGACGCCTACCGCGACCGCTGGGCGCACGACAAGATCGTGCGCTCCACCCACGGCGTGAACTGCACGGGTTCCTGCTCGTGGAAGATCTACGTCAAGGGCGGCATTGTCACTTGGGAAACGCAGCAGACCGACTACCCGCGTACGCGCTGGGACATGCCCAACCACGAACCACGCGGTTGCGCACGCGGGGCGAGCTATAGCTGGTACCTGTACAGCGCCAACCGCGTGAAATACCCGATGGTGCGCGGTCGGCTACTCAAGCTGTGGCGCGAAGCGCGGCTGTCGCACGACCCGGTCGATGCCTGGACGTCCATCGCCCAGGACGACGCCAAGCGCAAGGATTACCAGAGCGTGCGTGGCCTCGGCGGTTTTGTCCGTTCGAGTTGGGACGAGGTCAACGAAATTGTCGCCGCCGCCAACGTGCACACCATCAAGAAATACGGCCCGGATCGCGTCATCGGCTTCTCGCCGATTCCTGCCATGTCGATGGTTTCCTATGCCGCCGGCAGCCGCTATTTGAGCCTGATCGGCGGCGTCTGCATGAGCTTTTACGACTGGTACTGCGACCTGCCACCGGCCAGCCCGCAGATCTGGGGCGAGCAGACCGACGTGCCGGAATCGGCCGACTGGTACAACTCCAGCTTCATCATCGCCTGGGGCTCGAACGTGCCGCAGACGCGCACGCCGGACGCCCATTTCTTCACTGAAGTCCGCTACAAGGGTACCAAGACGGTCGCGGTTACACCTGATTACTCCGAAGTCGCCAAGCTCTCCGACATCTGGATGAAGCCTAAGCAAGGCACCGATGCTGCGGTCGCCATGGCCATGGGCCACGTCATTCTCAAGGATTTCTATTTCCCGGATGGCGGCAAGCCACGCAGCACTTACTTCGATAACTACGTGCGCCGCTACACCGACATGCCGATGCTGGTCATGCTCAAGGAGCACCAGCTACCTAGTGGCGAAACCGTGATGGTGCCGGATCGCTACGTGCGCGCCTCGGATTTCGACGGCGCACTCGGCGCGACCAACAATCCCGACTGGAAGACCGTCGCGCTCAATGACAACGGCCAGGTCGTGCTGCCCAACGGCGCCATCGGCTTCCGCTGGGGCGCGGATGGCCGCTCCGACGAAGGCCAGTGGAACCTGGAAGCCAAGGAAGCAACCAACGGCAACGACGTCAAACTCAAGCTCTCGGTGATGGAAGGCCAAAACCCAAGCACGGAAACAGCGAAAGTTGGCTTCCCGTACTTCGGTGGTATCGAAAGCGAACACTTCCCCAACAACACCACCGGCGCGGCGAGCAGCAACGTGCTGGTGCGTACCGTGCCGGTACAGCGCATTGCCCTCGGCAAGGACGGCAAGGAAACCCTCGTCGCCACCGTCTTCGACCTGCAAGTGGCCAACTACGGCGTCGCGCGCGGTCTGCCGGGCGAACTGGCGGCCAGGGATTTCGACGACGACACGCCGTACACGCCGGCCTGGCAGGAACGCATCACTGGTACGCCGCGCGAACAGCTGATCACCGTGGCGCATCAATTCGCCGACAACGCCGACAAGACGCATGGAAAATCGATGGTCATTATCGGCGCGGCGATGAATCACTGGTATCACTGCGACATGAATTACCGCGGCGTCATCAACATGTTGATGATGTGCGGCTGCATCGGCCAGAGCGGCGGCGGCTGGGCACATTACGTCGGCCAGGAGAAGCTGCGGCCGCAAACCGGCTGGACCGCACTGGCCTTCGCGCTGGACTGGATTCGTCCGCCTCGGCAGATGAACTCCACCAGCTTCTTCTACGCGCACACCGATCAGTGGCGTTACGAAAAGCTGGGCATGGAAGAAGTGCTCTCGCCGCTGGTCGACAAAAAACTCTACGGCGGCAGCATGATTGACTACAACGTGCGCGCCGAACGCATGGGCTGGCTGCCTTCCGCGCCGCAGCTCAAGACCAACCCGATGCAGGTCGTCAAGGACGCGGTTGCTGCCGGTATTGATCCCAAGGACTACACGATCAAGGGACTCAAGGATGGCTCGCTGAAAATGAGCTGCGAAGACCCGGATCATCCGGACAACTGGCCGCGCAACATGTTTGTGTGGCGCTCCAATATCCTGGGCTCCAGCGGCAAGGGGCATGAGTATTTCCTCAAGCACCTGCTGGGCACGAGCCATGGCGTGCAAGGCAAGGATCTCGGCCGCGACGAAGCCAAGCCGACGGAAGTCGTGTGGCACGACAAGGCGCCGGAAGGCAAGCTGGACCTGCTGGTGACGCTGGATTTCCGCATGAGCACCACCTGCCTGTACTCCGACATCGTGCTGCCGACCGCCACCTGGTACGAGAAGAACGACCTCAACACCAGCGACATGCACCCCTTCATCCACCCGCTGTCCACAGCAGTCGACCCAGCCTGGCAATCGCGCAGCGACTGGGATATCTACAAGGGCTTCGCCGCCAAATTCAGCGAAGTCTGCGTCGGCCATCTCGGCGTCGAGCAGGAAATCGTTCTTTCCCCGCTGATGCACGACTCGCCGGCCGAACTGGCGCAACCCTTTGGCGTGCAGGACTGGAAGCGCGGCGAAATCGACCTGATCCCCGGCAAGACGGCGCCGAATATCGCCGTGGTAGAACGTGACTATCCGAACGTGTTCAAGCGTTTCACCGCCCTCGGCCCCTTGATGAACAAGGTCGGGAATGGTGGAAAAGGCATCAGCTGGAACACGCAGACCGAAGTCAAGCAACTCGGCGAGCTCAATGGTCTGGTAAAAGCCGAAGGCGTGACCTGCGGCATGCCGAGCATTGACACCGACATCGACGCCTGCGAAGTCGTGCTGCAGCTGGCGCCGGAAACCAACGGCCATGTCGCCGTCAAGGCGTGGGAAGCACTGGGCAAGCAGACCGGTCTGGATCACACCCACCTGGCGCTGTACCGCGAGGACGAAAAGATCCGCTTCCGCGACATTCAGGCGCAGCCGCGCAAGATCATCAGTTCGCCGACCTGGAGTGGCATCGAGTCCGAAACCGTTTCGTACAACGCCGGCTACACCAACGTGCATGAGCTGATTCCATGGCGCACGCTGACCGGGCGCCAGCAGTTCTACATGGATCACCCATGGATGACCGCGTTTGGCGAGGGCTTCACCAGCTATCGTCCGCCGGTCGACCTCAAGACCACGGCCGATATCCAGAATATCAAGCCCAACGGCAACACGGAAATTGCGCTGAACTTCATCACGCCGCACCAGAAGTGGGGGATTCACTCGACCTACACCGACAACCTGCTGATGCTCACCTTGAATCGTGGCGGACCGGTGATCTGGCTCTCCGAGGATGACGCCAAACGTGCCGGCATTGTCGATAACGACTGGGTCGAGCTGTTCAACATCAACGGTGCCATTGCTGCCCGTGCCGTGGTCAGCCAGCGGGTTAATCCCGGCATGGTGTTGATGTATCACGCCCAGGAAAAAATCATCAACACCCCGGGTTCCGAAATCACGGGACTGCGCGGCGGCATCCACAACTCGGTGACACGCATCGTGCTCAAGCCAACGCACATGATCGGCGGCTACGCACAGTTCAGCTACGGCTTCAACTATTACGGAACCATCGGCACCAACCGCGACGAGTTCGTGGTGGTGCGCAAGATGAACAAGGTCGACTGGTTGGACGACGAGCCGGTTTCAGCCGCCGACGTAACCGCCGCCCATGCGTAAGGAGAAACATATGCACCCCCACGCTCATATTCATTCGCTGCCCCCCAAGGGGGCGTATGCCTCCTTTGAGGCGGCTCTGCAGGAGGCATGATCACATGAAAATTCGCGCTCAAATCGGCATGGTCCTGAATCTGGACAAGTGCATCGGTTGCCACACCTGTTCGGTCACCTGCAAGAACGTGTGGACCAGCCGGCCCGGCATGGAATACGCGTGGTTCAACAACGTCGAAACCAAACCCGGCATCGGCTATCCGAAAGAATGGGAAAACCAGGAACGGTGGAATGGCGGCTGGGTGCGCAAGGCCAACGGCCAGATAGAACCGCGTCAGGGCGGCAAGTGGAAGCTGCTGATGCGCATCTTCGCCAATCCCAATCTGCCCGAGATCGACGATTACTACGAACCTTATACGTTCGACTACGACCACCTGCAGTCGGCGCCAGAATCGAAAGCCACGCCCACGGCGCGTCCGCGCAGCCTGATTACCGGCAAGCGCATGGAAAAGATCGTCTGGGGTCCGAACTGGGAAGAAATCCTCGGCGGCGAGTTCTCCAAGCGCAGCAAGGACAAGAACTTCGACGACATCCAGAAGGACATGTACGGCCAGTTCGAAAACACCTTCATGATGTACCTGCCGCGCCTGTGCGAGCACTGCCTCAACCCGACCTGCGTGGCGAGTTGCCCGTCC
>JBBQAT010000019.1:0-42967 GCA_038316625.1 Burkholderiales bacterium | reverse complement strand
GGCGCCAGACAACGAAATTACCTCGCTCTCCGGCGGTAACCAGCAAAAGGTCGTGATTGGCAAAAGCCTGCTGACGCAGCCCAAGCTACTGCTGCTTGACGAGCCGACTCGCGGTATCGATATCGGTGCCAAGGCGGAAGTCTTCAAGACCATGCGTCAACTCGCCGAACAGGGCTTGGGCGTGGTTTTTGCGACCTCGGACCTGATGGAGATCATGAGTGCAGCCGACCGCATCATCGTCATGTCCCGTGGCCTCGTCACTGGCGACTTTCAGCGCAAGGACGCCACCGAACGCCGCCTGGTTGCCGCATCGACCATGACCGCGATGGATTTACCAACATCATCAAACTCCGCCCAGGAGTCAATCATCCCGATTACGGAGTAAAGACATCATGTCCAACACTGCAAGCGCCGCGCCCAAGGCCGGCACCGAAACCGAAGACAAGAACGCGGGGTTGGTCCCTCTGCTGCTCAAGTTGCGCACGCTGATCGCACTGATTGTCGTGACGACGTATTTTTGCATCATGGCACCCAACTTCGTTTCGCTGGGTAATCTGGTCATTATTTCCAAGCACGTGGCGATCAACGCTTTCTTGGCCATTGGTATGACCTACGTGATCATTACCGGCGGAATCGATCTCTCGGTCGGTTCCATCGTCGGCCTGGTGGGCATGATTTCAGGGCTCCTGATCACGCGCGGTATCCCGATTCCCTTCATGGACGCTACGGCCTATCCGAACGTTTTCGAAATCATCGGTTTTGCCTTGCTGACCGGTATTCTGGTCGGGCTCATCAACGGTGTGCTGATCACGCGCTTCTCGGTCGCCCCGTTCATCGCCACGCTTGGCACAATGTATATCGCGCGCGGTGCGGCCTTGCTGATCTCAAACGGCGAGACTTTCCCGAATCTCGTCGGCCGTCCAGAACTCGGCAATACCGGCTTTCCGATCATGGGGTCTGGAACCGTCTTTGGTGTGCCGGTTGCGATCATCCTGATGGTCATCGTCGCGCTTGCTGCGGCCTATGTCGCAGGCCGTACGCCACTTGGTCGCCAGATCTATGCCATTGGCGGCAATGAGCGTGCCTCGCTGCTTTCCGGCGTCTATGTCAATCGCGTCAAGATCATTGTCTACGTCATTTCCGGCGCTTGCGCGGCGATTGCCGGCCTGATCATTTCCTCCCAACTCGTCGCCTCGCATCCGGCCAGCGGCACCTCCTTTGAAATGAACGCCATCGCGGCGGCGGTTCTTGGCGGCACCTCACTGGCGGGCGGGCGCGGTACGATTGGCGGCACCATCATCGGCGCCTTCGTTATCGGCGTACTCAGCGATGGCCTGGTCATGATGGGCGTAAGCGAATTTTGGCAGATGGTCATCAAGGGGCTGGTGATCATCGCCGCCGTCATTCTTGACCAGATGCAACGGAAGATGGCGCGTCGCTAATATCCCGGGTTTGAAGCCAAGTGTTACTGGAGAAGCAAAATGAAAATGTTTGACAAGAAAATCTCGCTGGGGCTCATCGTCGGCAGCCGCGGATTCTTCAACGGCGCGATGGCGCTTGACGCTCGCCGCGAAGTGACCGCGCAACTGGACAAGCTGGGTATCGGCTACCACATCCTGCCGGTCACCGAGACCAACAACGGTGCCGTCGAGACGCCAGAGGACGTGCGCAAATACGTGCAGCTGTTCGACGACAACCGCCACGACATCGACGGTATCGTCGTGCTGTTGCCGAATTTCGGCGACGAAATCGCCATCGTCGAGACGATCCATCGTTCGAAGTTGAACGTGCCGGTGCTGGTGCAGGCCAGCAACGATGAGCTCGACAAGGTTGACCTGCGCGGCCGGCGTGATTCTTTCTGCGGCAAGCTCTCGGTGTGCAACAACCTGTATCAGTACGGCATTCCCTTCACTGATACGAGCAGCCACACCTGTGATATTTCCGGTGATGAATTCGCCGGTGACCTCGACCGCTTTGCCCGTGTCTGTCGCACCGTCAAGGGCTTGAAGAACGCCAGAATCGGCAGCATCGGTGCGCGGACGGGCGCGTTCCAGACGGTGCGCTACAGTGAAAAAATCCTGCAGGCGAGTGGTGTGACGGTAGTCACGGTCGACCTTTCGGAAATTCTCGGTGCCGCCGTGGCCATTGCTGATGATGCCCCGGAAGTGCTCGCCCAGATGGACAAGATGGCCTCTTACGGCCGCATCCCGGCGCATATCAAGCGCGAGAACATCGTCAAGCAGGCCAAGCTCACGCTCGCCGTCAACCGCTGGATCGAGAAGAACGAGTGCGATGCTAGTGCGATCCAGTGCTGGACCAGCGTGCAGGACAACTACGGCTGCGCCACCTGCCTCTCCATGAGCATGATGAGTGAAGCGCTGATGCCCAGTGCTTGTGAGGTCGACGTGGCCGGTGCGATTTCGATGTATGCGCTGGCGCTGGCCTCCGGTTCGCCACCCGCGTTGCTCGATTGGAACAACAACTACGGCAAGGCGGCCAATAAGTGCGTCGGTACGCACTGCGGCAACTTTCCGAAGAGCTTCCTCGGTGTCGAACCAGAAATCTCGAACCTCGACGTGCTGGGCACGACCATTGGCCCGGAGAAGTGCTTCGGCGCGGTCAAGGGCAAAGTGGCCCCCGGCCCGTTGACCTACTTCCGCATTTCAACCGACGATCTCAAGGGCAAGGTCAAGGGTTACGTCGGCGACGGCACTTTCACCGCCGACCCGTTCGCCATGGATGGGGGCATCGCGGTGATCGAACTGCCGCGCATGCGCGACCTGTTTACGCATCTGTGTCGCGAGGGCTTCGAGCATCACGTGGCGATGGTGCGCGGCAATCATGCGTCGGTGGTGGAAGAGGCGGTATCCAAGTATCTGAAGTGGGATCTTTATCACCACGCCTGAGTTCGGTTTCGCGTAGCGGCGACGTTCTGTCTCCGTACGTTGCTGATTAACGCGACCGATTGGCCGGGCTTTGACTAAAGCCTGGCCAATTTTTTTGAAGTGAACTGAATATCTATGCAAAGATTAAAGGACTGACTCGGTATACTTGCCAGTATTGAAAATACAGATTCAATTTGCTGCATTCGTCCAGAAGGTTACGCATGGCCATCCATAACGAGAATACCTACCTGCAACTGAGACTTGCGACCCGGATTGCCCGGCTGTATCACGAGCAAGGCCGTACCCAGCCCGAAATCGCCACACTGTTGAACATCACCCAGACGCGTGTCTCGCGCATGCTCAAGTTCGCTGCCGCCAACGGTATCATCAAGACGACCGTGCATGTGCCGGCCGGCATGTTCTCGGATGTCGAGGACGAGCTGCACCAGAAATACGGCGGCGTCGAGTTCATTCTGGTTGATGCCGCGCATCTGGCCGACGATAACGTGATTCCGGCGCTAGCCTCCAGCGTCGCCGCCTATCTCGAAATGGCTATTCCGGCCTGCGAAATCATCGGTGTGTCGTCCTGGAGCGAGACCCTGCTGCGCGCGGTGGATGTCATGCGTCCGCTGTCCAAGGGGGTTACCACGCACATCGTGCAGGCCTTCGGTGGTTTTGGGCGCGCCAGTTCGCAGATTTACGCCACTCGCTTGACCGAGCGACTGGCGCAGCTGGCCAATGCGCAAGCCATGTTCCTGCTGGCACCCGGCGTCGTTTCATCGCCGGAGATGCACGAGATGATGATGCGCGACCCGTCCTGCCTGAACGTTTTCGCCTATTACGACAAATTGTCGATGATCCTGATGGGCATCGGCAGCCTGTCGCCATCGCGCCTGCTGCAAGAGAGCGGCAATGCGATTGGTATCGAGGACATGGAAGAACTGCGCGACCGCGGAGCAGTGGGCGATGTTTGCCTGCGCTTTTTCGACCGCGGCGGGCAACTCATCGATTCATCGTTCAACCGGCGTCTTCTCGGCATCAGCGCTGACCAGATCCGCTCGACGCCGCGCCGGGTGGCGGTGGCCGGTGGCACACGCAAACTCGAAGCTATCCGTGCGGCGCTTCGCGGTAAATGGGTGACAACGCTGATTACCGATCTGGATGTAGCGCAGGCGCTACTGTAGGTCGGGATTGAGCATCCGCTCGACGTAGCGCGCGATCAGGTCAATCTCAAGATTCACCTTTGCGCCGGCCTGCAGGCCGCCGAGCGTAGTCGCTTCCAGCGTGTGCGGGATCAGGTTGATGCTGAAGACTGCACCGTCAACGGTGTTAGTCGTCAGGCTGACGCCGTTGACCGTGATCGACCCCTTGCGTGCGATGTATTTTGCCAGTGCGTGGGGGGCGCGGATTTCCAGCAGTCGGTTGTCGCCAACCGGGTCGAAGCGTACGACCTCACCTACACCGTCAACGTGGCCGGAAACGAGGTGGCCGCCGAGACGGTCAGCCAGACGCAGAGCCTTTTCCAGGTTGATCGGACCGGGCGCGTCAAGGCCGATGGTGCAGGACAGTGTTTCCGGCGATACATCGACGCAGAAGTGCTTGTTCTTTCGATCAACAACGGTCAGGCAGACGCCGTTACAGGCGATCGAGTCGCCGAGCGCGACGTCGTCAAGATCAAGCCGTCCGGCATCCACGGTCAGGCGCACGGTTGGTGTGCCGTCGTTGCGCGGCGTCAGTTCGGTGATGCGGCCAAGGGCCGCGATAATTCCGGAGAACATAGTCAGGATCAGCCAGGTAGGTAAGGAGAAGCTTGATTCTAGCACGCAGATTTTGGCCGGATTGAGCCGGCTTTTTCCGCTGCCCTGCAACCCGCGTCAAGAAAGGATCTTCGAACAACAATCTCGGGAAGCCGTGTAGAACGTGGCTTCCCGAGGTGAGGTGCAATGGAACAATCAGGCCGCCTTGGCGGCCACGCTTTTGCCGCTTACCCGATTTACACCGCTCAGCAGCGCCTTGATCGAGGCGGTGACGATGTTTGCATCCATTCCTACGCCGTAGTACTCGCGTTCGCTTCCATTATGCGTGATTTCCATGAAGGCGCAGGCTTTGGCGTCGCCGCCTTTGCCCATCGAACGCTCTTCATAGCTGCGCACCTGCAGTGTGATGCCGAGACTGCTCAGGGCATGCACCGCCGCGTCGATCGGGCCGTTACCTTCGCCGGTGAGCACGTGTGCTGTGCCATTCATTTCGACGGTTAGGCGAATGCCTTGCTTCTTGCCGTCTTCAAACAAGTGATGTTCGACATAGCGCACCGGATCGCTGGTTTCAAGGTAAGTCTGTGAGAACAGTTTCCAGATGTTCGCCGCTTCTATTTCGCCGCCGTGTTCGTCGGTATAGCGCTGCACCTCGCCCGAGAACTCGACCTGCAAGCGGCGCGGCATGACGATACCGTATTCGGTTTCGAGCAGGTAGGCGACCCCGCCCTTGCCGGACTGGCTGTTGATGCGGATCACCGAGTCGTAGCTGCGGCCGAGGTCGGCCGGGTCGATCGGGAGATAGGGAAGATTCCACGGAGCCTCGGCATTTTGTGCCGAGAATCCCTTCTTGATGGCGTCCTGATGGGAGCCGGAGAAGGCCGTGAAAACTAGATCGCCCACATAGGGGTGGCGTGGGTGAATGGGCAACTGGGTACAGTATTCAAAGTCGCGCGCAACGGCGTTGATATCCGAGAAGTCGAGATTCGGTGAGACGCCCTGCGTGTAGAGATTGAGCGCGAGCGTGACGAGGTCGACGTTGCCGGTGCGCTCGCCGTTGGAAAACAGGCAGCCTTCGACGCGGTCGGCACCGGCCATCATGCCGAGTTCGGCGGCAGCGACGGCGGTGCCTCGGTCATTGTGCGGATGCAGGCTGATCAGGATGCTGTCGCGGCGCGCGAGGTGGCAGTGCATCCATTCGATCTGGTCGGCGTAGATGTTGGGTGTTGCCATCTCGACGGTGGTCGGCAGGTTGAGGATGATCTTGTTGTCCGGCGTGGCACCCCAGGCTTCGGTGACGGCGTTGCAGACTTCGAGTGCGAAGTCGAGCTCGGTGGCGGTGAAGGTTTCCGGGCTGTATTCGAGCACCCATTCGGTATCGGGGTTTTCTGCGCAAAGCTGCCTGACCAGTGTGACGGCCGAAACGGCCATGCTGATCACTTCCGGCTTGCTCATGCCGAAAACGATGTCGCGGAAGGGCTTCGACGTGGCGTTGTAGATATGCACGATGGCGCGGCGGGCACCCTTGAGTGCTTCGAAGGTGCGGCGGATCAATGCTTCGCGAGCCGGCGCAAGCACTTCAATGGTCACGTCGTCGGGAATGTGCTTCTCGTCGATCAGTTTGCGCACGAAGTCGAAATCGGTCTGCGAGGCTGACGGGAAGGCGATTTCAATTTCCTTGAACCCGGATTTCACCAGCGTTTTGAACATGCGCATCTTGCGTTCGAGGTTCATCGGCTCGAACAGCGCCTGATTGCCGTCGCGCAGGTCGGTGCTCATCCAGATCGGTGCGCGGGTGATGGTGCGACTCGGCCACTGGCGGTTCTCAAGCTTGACCGGAGGGAACGCCGTGTATTTGGTGGAAGGCTGTTTCAACATGATGGTGTTCTCCCTGAGTCGGCACCAAGGCCTGTTTCGATGGTGAAATCATAACGGAGTATGCACGGCAGGTGCTTGCGTTTTTAAGTTGTTTTGGTTGATATTTTGGTTGAAAATTGCGAAATATAATGTTTTAGTGGGATGATATTGCTAGATAACCAATCTGGAGGCAATATCATGGAGCTTGATCGCTTTGACCGGAGTATTTTGCAGGCGCTGCAAGAGGATGGGCGTATCAGCAATCAGGAACTGGCGGACCGTATCGGTCTTTCGCCGTCGCCCTGTTTGCGGCGGGTGCGTGCGCTGGAAGAATCAGGAATCGTTACCGGCTACCGTGCCTTGCTCAATGCCAAGGCGCTTGGCTATTCGTTGATGGCGCTGATCTACATCTCGATGGACAAGCACACACCTGAACGTTTTGAGAATTTCGAGAGCGAGATCAAGCAGATCCCCGAAGTGCTCGAATGTCTATTGGTTACCGGGCAGGACGCCGATTACCAGATCAAGCTCATCGTCAAGGATATGGATGCGTTCCAGGAGCTTTTGCTCAACCGCATCACGCGCATTCAAGGCGTGACCGGCGTGCATTCAAGCTTTGTCCTGCGCCGGGTAGTCGACAAGACGGCGGTGCCGGTCTGAGTGCTTTTTATTGAGTAGGCCGGGAAGCCGCTTGCTTATTGGCTTCCCGGATTCCTTGTTTGAAGATGCCCATGTTTATTGGCCTGCAGACCGATGGGCTTGAATCGACTGCGTTCAGATTTCGAAAACGACGCGCCCGCCAACCAGCGTCGTGTGTACCCGGCCAGCCATTTCATAACCCAGGAAAGGTGTGTTCTTTCCCTGGCTGCGCAAGGCTTCCGGCGTAACCTCCCAAGGTTCGGTCGGGTCGAAAATACAGATGTCAGCCGGACTGCCCAGCGTCAACGAGCCAGTATCGATACCAAGAATCGCGGCCGGATCGCAAGTGACTCTGGCCAGCGCCGTGAGCAGCGGAAGTTTGGCTTGCTCGGCCCATTTCAGGATCAGCGGCAGCAAGAGTTCAAGGCCGGTGGCGCCGGGCAGCGCTTCAGCAAAGGGCAACTGCTTGCCGTCTTCATTGATCGGCGTGTGGTCTGAACAAACGGCGGCCAAGCCTTCGGCAGCGGCCGCGCGTAGCGCATCGCGGTCGCTGGTTGAGCGTAGTGGTGGGTCAAAGCGTGCCTGGGTGTCAAAGTAGCCGATATCCACGTCTGAAAGATGCAGATGGTGGATGGCGATGTCGCAGCTGACTTTGATGCCGGTACGTTTTGCTTCGCGCACCAGCGCAACACCCGCCGCCGAAGACAGCCGCGCCAGGTGCAGGCGGACGCCGGTTTCCTTGGCCAGTTGGAGCGCGGTGGAGATGGCGACAGTCTCAGCGCAGACGGGAATGCCCGTGAGTCCCAGGCGTGATGCGACTTCGCCGTCGTGCGCCACGCCACCAAGCGCGAGGTAATGATCCTGCGGCTGAAGACGGATGGCGTAGCCGAAGGTGGCGGCGTACTGCATGGCGCGTAACAGCACCTGCGTATCGAAAATCGGTTGTTTGGCCTGCGAGAAGGCGATGCAGCCGGCTCGTGTCAGGCTGACCATTTCGGCCAGCTTTTCTCCAGCCAATTGTTGGGTCAGCGCACCAATCGGGAAGACGCGCGCCAGGCCGAGCGTTTCGCTGCTCCAGATCAGGCGTTCGACCAAGCCCGGTTCGTCCAGCGGTGGCTTGGTGTCGGGCGGGCAGGCGACGGCGGTAACGCCACCGGCAACAGCCGCTGAAAGTTCGGATTTCAGGCCAGGCAGGCGGGTCGACATGTCGACCAGGCCCGGGCAGACGATCTGGCCACTGGCGTCGATGGTCCGGTCTGCCGTGAAACCGGCCGGCGCTTGTCCGATGGCGGCAATGCAGCCATTCGAAACGAACAAGTCAGTCGTCGCGTCGATGTTGTTTTTCGGGTCAATGACCCGTCCGTTCTTGATGTGGATGGTGTTCAATTGGTCTTGCATCGCTCAGTTCCCCGCCAGAATGCTCATAACGGCCATGCGCGCCGCGATACCGAAGGTGACCTGCGGCAGGATGACCGCCTGTGTTCCGTCAGCCACTTCGGAGGCTATTTCAACACCGCGATTCATTGGCCCCGGGTGCATCACGATGGCGTCCGGCCGGGCCAGCGCCAGCGTTTCCGGCGACAAGCCGTAGCACTTGAAGTACTCGCGTGCCGACGGTAGCAGCGAACCATTCATGCGTTCGTTTTGCAGACGCAGCATGATCACCACGTCACAACCCTTGAGGCCTTCCTTCAGGTTGTTAAAGACGCGTACGCCCATCTTTTCGAGTTCGGTCGGCAGCAGCGTTTGCGGACCCACCGCCCGGATTTCTCCGGCGCCGAGAACGTTCAGTGCGAGGATGTCCGAACGCGCGACCCGTGAATGAAGAATGTCGCCAACAATGGCGACAGTCAGATTCGAAAATTCCTTCTTGTAATGCCGGATGGTGAACATGTCCAGCAGCCCCTGCGTCGGGTGCGCGTGTCGCCCGTCGCCGGCATTGACCACGTGGACATCTTTGCGGCCAGTGCGGTGCAGGTGATCGACGATCAGGTAGGGTGCGCCGGATGAGGCGTGACGGACAACGAACATGTCGGCATGCATGGCGACCAGGTTATCGACGGTGTCGAGCAGCGTCTCGCCCTTGGCGGTTGAGGAGCGCGCGACGTCGAGATTAATGACGTCCGCCGAAAGGCGCTTGGCGGCAATTTCAAAGGTGGTTCGTGTGCGCGTTGAGTTCTCGAAAAACAGGTTGAATACGCTTTTGCCGCGCAACAGCGGCACTTTCTTCATGCTCCGGTCGGACACTTCAAGAAAGCTCGCCGCCGTGTCGAGGATCTGGGTCAGGATTTCACGCGGCAGACCGTCGATAGAAAGCAGGTGGGTCAGCTCGCCGTTGGCGTTGAATTGCGGGTTCTTGTGTGGTGAATTACGCATGTTTGGCGTGCCTCCATTGCAGTCGTCCTTCTGCACCGGGCTCGAGCACCAGCTCTTCGCTTTCGTCCAGTTCGGCCTGCCAGGTGCAGAACTCGGCATAGATCGGCAGTTCGCGTCCGCCACGGTCGGCCAGTACCGCCAGCTTGATGCTGGCCGGGCGGCCGTAGTCGAACAGTTCGTTGATGGCGGCGCGCGTCGTGCGGCCGGTGTAGAGCACATCATCGACGAGGATCAACTGGCGGCCTTCCACGTCAAACGGGATCGAGGTGGGCTTGACCTGCGGATGCAGTCCCTTCTTGCCGAAATCATCGCGGTAAAAAGAAACATCGATCAGGCCGATTTCGCCGGTGATGCCGAGCAATTCACCGAGGCGTCGGGCGATCCAGACGCCACCGCTGTGGATGCCGACAAGCAGGGTATTTGCATTTAGCTGAGGCCGGATGAGTTCCGCCAGTTGTGCGCATTGCACCTCGGCGTCAGGTAGGTTCGTGATGGGCATGGTGTTGGCGGTCCGTAGAGTCTTGAGAAAAGCGTTCGAAGAAACACTGCAAGATGATCTGAGCGGCAAGCGCATCAAGGTGTTCCTTGGCGCTCCGACCATTATATCCGCTTTCACGCAGCCGTTCTTCGGCTTCGACCGAGCTCAAGCGTTCTTCAGCGTAGTCGACTGGAAGGCCGAAACGCCCGCGTAGTTGGTTGGCGAAGCGTGTGCAGCGCGCGGTCATCGCGTGTGCCGTTCCATTAAGCGCCACCGGCAGGCCGACGACGAGACTGACGGGCTTCCACTCATTGATCAGTGCGGCGATGGCCGCGAAGCGCTCGGCATTGGCTTCGCTGCGAATGATCGACAGCGGGTGCGCCTGTCCCAGTGACCACTCGCCGACGGCGACGCCGATGCGTTTTTCTCCGAAATCAAAGGCCAGGACGCTGCCGTGCGTGCGACCAGCGGCCTCAGGCATGCCCGGCCTTGACGGCGAGATTGGCGAAATCGATACCGAGAATTTCCAGCGCCGACGGAAGTCTTTCCTCGTAGGGCATGTCGAAAAGTATGTGCGGGTTGGCCGGCACGGTGAGCCAGGAGTTCTGCGCCAATTCACTCTCAAGCTGGCCGGCACCCCAGCCGGAGTAGCCGAGCGTCACCATCACCTCGCGCGGCTTACCGTCGCGGGCGACAGACTGCAACACATCGCGCGAACTGGTCAGGCCGACGTCCTGATTGACTGCCAGTGTCGATTGCCAGTCGCCAATCGGTCGATGCAGGACAAAGCCGCGATCCGTCTGCACTGGTCCGCCAAAGAAGACCGGCAGATTGGCCAGTTCCATGGATTCGAACGGGACATCGATTTTCTCGAACAGGGTCGCCAGCGTCATGTCGATCGGGCGGTTGACGATGAGGCCCAGCGCGCCCTGATCGTTGTGTTCGGCAATGTAGATCAGGGATTTTGAGAAATACGGATCATCCATGGCCGGCATGGCAATCAGGAAATGATCGGTCAGGTTTATGTTCTGTAGCATGTCTCTATTTTAATCGTCGACGGCGAGCGATACAAAGTTAATCAGTGCATGCTGGAGAGGGCGTCAATAGGTCGTTTGGGCGAGGGGCGTCGCAAGGTCCGCGTGGATATTGGCTTGTGCGGCTGACGTACCGTCCATGACCAAGTCCAGACGTGGCTATTTCAACGCTTAGCGCGGGCTTGTCTTCGCCAGCGTTTGCAGGTGTTCAGACAGTGCGTCTAGCCGTCCGTAAAGCGTTCCCAGGCCGGGCAAAGCCTCCGCTGTCCGGCCCTGCAAATGAAGCCCCAGCAATTCGGCGGCCAATGCGTGCAGTTCACGATGGGTCGACTCAATCGCAAGGAAGATCGCCTGTTCGCCATGGCGCGAGCGGCCCTCGCCGTCGAGCCAGGAACTGAAACGACACTGGTGGTGGATTAGCGGCAAGGCCTCACGTTCCCCCCGGATGTATGCCTCGAAGGCAACAATCCACGCACGGTGTTCGACGCTGGAAAAGAGCAGCGGCAGGTCGTCACGATTGACGGCGGGTAGGTTGCTCCAGGCCAGGTCCGGACGCCAAGCCGCGGCCCAGGCGGGAAGCAGGTGTGCTGGCATCGGGCGGGCGATGCCATAACCCTGGGCCAATTCGCAACCCAGTTGCAGCAGCATTGTGCCGTGCTCTACTGTCTCTACGCCTTCGGCGATGACGTCGCGGTGGAAGGCCGTTGCCAGGCTGAGTACGGCACCCAGGATCGCCAGATCGTCCGGATCGGCCAGCATGTCACGCACGAAGCTTTGGTCGATCTTGAGTTGGTTGACGGCCAGTCTTTTCAGATAGGTCAGCGATGAATAGCCGGTCCCGAAGTCGTCCAGGGCAAACAACACGCCGATCTCGCGACAGGATTCGATGACCTGGGACACCCGCTCCAGATCTTCCAGGGCGCTGGTTTCGAGCACTTCCATCTCAAGTTGGCCCGCAGCGATAGCGGGGTGCCGGGCGAGAATTTCACTCAGGTGGTTAATGAAATCCGCTTGCTGTAACTGTCGGGCACCAATATTGACACTGACCGGGATAGTCAGGTCGGCCGCTTGCCATTGCTCCATCTGACTCAGTGCGGCATCAATCACCCATTCGCCGACTTCAATGGCTAGCGTGCTGTCCTCGATTTCAGGGAGGAAGGTAGCTGGCGGCAACAGGCCTCTTTCCGGATGTTGCCAGCGGATCAGGGCTTCGGCTCCGATCACCGTTCCCGTACGCATGTTAACCTTGGGTTGGTAATGCAGCACGAATTCGCGTGCGTTCAGAGCTTGGCGAATCCTCTCCACACTCTCGTGGTGCCCGCGAACATTGCGATCAAGTTCGGCATCGAAAACGTGATAGCGGTTTTTTCCCGCCAGCTTGGCCTGATACATGGCCTGGTCTGCCTGGCGCAGCAACTGGTCGGCATCGACTTCGTCAGTCTGCGGGTAGAAGGTCAGTCCAAGGCTGGCCGAAACCTGCAGCGAAATGTCGCCGAAATGCATCGGCTGGGCGGCCGCCGCGAGCAGCCGTTCGAGCATTGGCACACTGTCCGAGACATCGTCCAGATCGAGAAGAATGACCACGAACTCGTCGCCGCCAAGACGGGCGAGGGTGTCGCTTTCGCGCAGAGCCTGCTTCATGCGCGTCGCTACGGTTATCAAAAATCGGTCACCGACGTCATGCCCGTGAAGATCGTTGATGCTTTTGAAACCGTCAATGTCGAGATAGACGACCGCCAGCCATTGGCGATGTCGCTGTGTCTGGGTCATCGCTTGTTTCATTCGATCTGCCAGCAGTACTCGGTTGGGTAGATCGGTCAGTTCGTCAAAGTGGGCCATGTGCTCGAGCTGCTGCTCGTGCAACTTTTGTGCGGAGATGTCGGAGAACAAAGCCACGTACTGATGCGTCCTGCCCTCGGAATCGCGTACGGCGCTGATATTAAGCATTTCGGCATAGATCTCGCCGTCCTTGCGGCGATTCCAGATTTCGCCAGACCACTGCCCTGTGTTGATCAGCTCGCGCCACATGTTGGCATAGAACTCGTCGCTTTGACGGCCCGATTTCAGAATACGCGGATTGTTTCCGATGGCTTCTTCGCGCGGGTACCCCGTGATGCGGGTGAAGGCTTCGTTGACGTCGATGATGTTGGCGTCGGCGTCCGTGATCGTGATGCCATCGCGGACGTGGGGAAAAACGCTGGCGGCAAGGAATATTTTTTCTTCGGCCAATTTGTGCGGGGCAAGGTCAATGTCCAGGCAGAACAACTCGGCGTGATGCGCTCCGGATTTCGTCAGCGCATGACTGGAGTATACCGGCACTGCTTGGCCATCCTTATGCTTCAAACGCAGTTCGCTGGCCGGAATTGGCTGGCCGGTTTCAATCATCGTCTGAATGGCCTGGCCAACGCCTTCCTTCAGTTCGTGCGGGATGATCAGATCCAGCAGCTTGGCACCCATGGCTTCTTTTGCACTGTAGCCGTAGAGGCGCTCCGAGGCGCGGTTCCAGAATGTGACGGTGCCGTCCATCGCATAGCCTTGAACGGCAAGGCTCGGGATATCTTCCATCAACAAGCGGAAGCGCGTCTCGCTGTCACGAAGTTCTTCCGTCGTCAGGCGTTTCTCGATGGCTATACTGGCCAGTCGGGCTGTTTGCTCGACGAAGCCAATCTCTGATTCTGTCGGCGTGTGCGCCTCATGGCGGTAAATGCCGAAGGTGCCAAGGACCTCGCCTGACGCGGCAAGAATCGGCTCTGACCAGCAAGCCCCCAAACCGGCCCGGGTAGCGAGTTCCCGGTAGGCTTCCCAGTACGGGTGCGTTTGTATGTTCTCGATGATGACGCGTTGTCCGGTCAATGCGGCCGTCCCGCAGGAGCCAACACCGTGCCCCGCCTTGATGCCCAGCATGGCGGTGTTGTAGAACTCGGGCAGGCTCGGTGCAACAACCTGGCTGACCGACTTGATCGGGTCGGCCAGCGGGCCGAACAGCAGGATGCTGCAGCGCATGGATGGATCCAGCCCTTCCACTCCATGCACGATGGCCTCCAGCGTCGCCGTGAGGGACTCGCTTCCGGCGAGCATTTCCAGGATGTTGCGCCGGAATTGCTCGCGTTTCTGAGCCAGCTTGCGCTTGGAGATGTCGTGTGCCACCGTGAAAATGGCCGGCTTCCCGTCGTAGATGATCCCGATGCTCTGTACATCGACATCAATGATCGTACCATCCAGTGCGACGAATTTTTGCTCAATCACTGGTGTGGCCACGGCACCTGTGCTCGCCTGTTTCGACCGCTCAAGCGCGATCTGATGATAATCCGGGTGAATCAGGTCAAGGATAGACCTTCCCAGCAAGTCTTGTACCGAGGCTGCGCCAAGCGTCCTGATCGCGGCAGAGTTGGCAAAGAGCAGTTTTCCTTCCCGATGTACGGCACTCGCTTCGGGGGTCCAGTCAACCAGGGTTCGGTAACGTTCCTCGCTCTCCTGCAGCGCTTTTTCTCGTTGCCCAAGTGTGCGCAGCAGCCGGATTCCAATCCAGCCGGACAAGGCCGTCATTACGAGCGCGAACACCAGCAGTGGTTTCTGGGAGTCGAAAACGGATGTCTCGCCAGCGTAAGAAGCAAGCGCCCAGAAACTCACCAGGCTGATAAACAGGGCGAACAGGAGAGCCCGCGGCCGGGTGGAATGCCCCTGAGACACGTTAAGCTTCATGAGAGCTCCCTGCGCCGCAAAAATTTTGCCAAATCTGATACCCGAGCGCACTTGAAAGTGTGTTGGCGTGACCTGGGCTGACGGGCCTGAACAGGGGAATGGCCCCATTCGCGAGACACTTTCGTCATACCAGAATGGGATATTCACAGATTGCCCTGCTCGCGTGCATCCGTAATTTCCGCTGAATTCAGCGGAAATTACGGAGTCGTCGTGGCGGCATAGCGCAATTTGAAGTCGTTTGGTGGATGGGCCACAATGGGCTGATTACGACAAGCTGATGAACGGGAATTACCAATGCTTGATTCAATTCTGGTCTGGTTCAGGCGCGATCTGCGCTGTACGGACCATGTTGCTCTTGACGAGGCCTTGCGGCGTGGGCGACGTGTGTTCTGTTGTTTTGTGTTTGATCGCGAAATTCTTTGCTCTTTGCCAAGCCCGGTTGATCGTCGTGTCGAGTTTATCCGGGAGTCACTGGTCGAGCTGGATGATGCCCTGCGCCGACGCGGTGGCGGATTGATCGTACGCCATGGCGTGGCGTGTAGAGAAATTCCCCGTTTGGCGCGTGAACTGGGCGTAAATGCGATGTTTGCTAATTGTGACTACGAGCCACAGGCCAAGGTGCGTGATGCACGGGTCGCGGCGGAACTCGGTGGCCTTGGGGTCGGCTTCGAGTCCTTCAAGGACCAGGCGGTTTTTGATGGCCCCGAGGTGCTGACTCAGGCGGGGCGACCCTATACCGTTTTTACGCCGTACAAGAACGCCTGGCTGAGGCGGTTGGCTGACGAGGATCTGCTTGCCTCCGCAGGTGGAGCAGGCTGCCTGGTTCCGAGCCCACTCGCAACGGGGGTGCCGTCGCTTGAAGAGATCGGATTTGAGCCGACTGATTTATGTCAGCTCGGCATTGTTCCGGGAATGTCCGGTGCACGGCAGCTGCTCGCTGATTTCCGCGCACGCCTTCCACGTTATGCAGAACAGCGTAATTTCCCGGCGCTCAAGGGCGTGTCCTACCTCTCAGTGCACCTTCGTTTTGGGACCGTGTCGATCCGCGAACTGGTTTCGATCGCTCTGGCCGAGGGTGCCCTCGCTGGCGAGGAAGGTGCCGCGACCTGGCTCTCGGAACTGATCTGGCGGGATTTCTATTTCATGATTCTTGATTGTTTTCCGCAGGTCGCCGAACGCGCGTTCAAGCCGGACTATGATGCTATCGACTGGGAACAGGGGGATGTTGCCGACGCTCTGTTTGTGGCCTGGTGTGAGGCGCGAACCGGATATCCGCTGGTCGATGCGGCGATGCGCCAGCTGAATAGTACGGGTTACATGCACAACCGCTTGCGCATGGTGGTTGCGTCCTTTCTGACCAAGGATCTGGGCATCGACTGGCGGCGTGGGGAGACCTACTTTGCGCGCCAACTGAACGATTTCGACCTGTCCGCCAATAACGGTGGATGGCAATGGGTGGCGTCAAGCGGCTGTGATGCCCAGCCTTATTTCCGTATTTTCAACCCGGTAACGCAGTCTGAACGCTTTGATCCGGACGGACGTTTCATCCGAGCTTATCTGCCTGAACTCTCGGCCGTGCCGAACAAGTTCATTCACGCGCCATGGCGCATGAGCGTAGCCGAGCAGTCGGCGTGCGGGGTAATTGTCGGGCGGGATACGCCGACGCCGCTTGTCGAACACGACGAAGCCAAGCGTCGGACGCTGGAGCGCTACGCCGTGGTCAAACGCTCCGCTGCCGCGTGACGTACTCTGCCACGAATTGCAGCAACTCATCTTCCGGATACGGCTTGCCGAGGTATTGGTTAACACCGATTTCAAAGGCGTAATTGCGGTGCTTGTCGGCCGTGCGCGACGTGATCATGATGATCGGAATGTCTTTTAAATGCGCGTCGGCGCGGATGTTGCGTGTGAGATCAAAACCATCCATGCGCGGCATTTCAATATCGACAAGCATGACGTCGGGAATGACATCAAGCAGCAACTCCAGAGCTTCAACGCCGTCCTTGGCGAGCACGACCTGGTAACCTTCGCGAGCCAGCAGACGCCCGGTGACTTTGCGTACGGTCAATGAATCGTCGACCACCATCACGGTCGGCAAGGTTGCGGTACTTGCCTTATCGTCCTGCTGGGCCGGTGCAGCAGGAACAGGTAGGGAAAATTCGGCAATCGGCGCACGACTGCTTAAGGCGACCGGGTTTAAAATCAGTACGACCTGTCCGTCACCAAGCACCGTGGCTCCGTCGACACCGATAACGCGAGCAAGTTGAGGCCCGATGTTCTTGACGACGATTTCCTGGTTGCCGAGGAGTCCATCAACCTGAACCGAAATTCGCCGTGTCCCGCTGCGCAGGAGCAAGGTCCAGTACTGGCGATGCTGTTCGGGCAGGGCTTGCGTGTCACCAAGCAGATGCGGCAGATAGCTGAAGGGGTAATGATGCCCCATCCATTCGGCCGTACCAGCGTCGCGGATACGGGTCAGTGCTGCTTCCTTGAGGTCGAGTACCTGTTCAATCATCACCGAGGGAATGGCATAACGCTTGCTTCCGGCACGTACCAGCAACGCTTTGGTCACGGCGAGCGTTAGTGGGATATAGAGTCGGAACTCGGTTCCTTGGCCGGGCGTTGACATGATTTCAATCCGGCCACCGAGGCTGCTGACTTCTGTCTTGACCACGTCCATGCCGATGCCCCGACCGGCAATCTGTGACAATTCGTTCGCGGTCGAGAATCCAGGGGTAAAGATCAGTTCTGCGAGGCGCGCCGTGTCTGTCTCGGCATCCGCGTCAATCAAGCCGACTGAAATGGCACGTGAGCGTATGCGCTCGAAGTCGAGTCCGGCGCCATCATCGGAGAAGCTCAGGATGATTTCATTGCCTTCTTGCTTCAGCGTCAGCGAAATTTCACCGATATCCGGTTTGCCGTGCGCAACACGTACGTCACGCTCCTCCAATCCGTGCGCAATGGCATTGCGCAGCATGTGTTCAAGCGGGGCACCCATCTTGTCGAGCACGCTACGGTCTAGTTCGACCTGACTACCCTTAATTTCAAGGTTTGCTCGCTTGTTCAATTCCTTAGATGTTTGCCGGACGATGCGGTACAGGCGATCAGCCACACTGCCAAACGGGACCATGCGAACGCCCATCAGTTGCTGCTGAACGTCGCGGTTCAGGCGAGCCTGAGCAATGATTGCGGCGTTGGCGTCATCGAGATTCTTGAGCAGATTCTGTTGTACGGTAGCGACGTCGTTAACCGACTCAGCCATCATCCGGGTGAGTTCCTGGAAGCGGGTAAAGCGATCAAACTCCAACGGATCAAACCCGGCGTGTTGCTCATCGGGTTGCGTCGCCCGCGATTGCATCTGCAGTTCGGACTGGATCTCGATTTCGCGTAACTGCCTGCGCAGACGAATAACGTTTTCCGTCAGGTCGAGCAATGAAGATTTAAGGCTGCGCATTTCTCCTTCGATCCGCGCACGGGCAATCGACAATTCACCGGCTTCGTTGACCAAGCGGTCGATGAGATCCGCACGAACACGCAGGGAAGCAAGTTGGGCCGTGGAATCGCCTTCGGCCTCGGCTTCAGGCTCGTGAGCGCGTACACGATCACTGCGTCGTTCGACGCTGACGGCAACCGTTTCCGCTACAGGTGCCGGTTCGGCAGCAACTGAGTCGGCCGTTTCTTTGTCGGTTGGTACTGCTGCGGGCGGCAGATCGAGCGATTCGCCTCGTTGCAAGCGATCAATAATGTGCAGGACGGCGTCGAACGAGTTGTCGATTTCGTCAATTACTTCAGGTGCGGCGCCTCCGGCCTGATTGGCCTGATCGACGTGCGATTCGATGGCGTGCGCGATTTCTCCGAGGTTCATCGCGCCGGCCATGCGCGCGCTACCCTTGAGTGTATGCAGCAGACGTGTAAGCGTACGCACGGCTTCGCTATTGCTCGGCTCCGCGCGCCAGACGCGCAGTTGCTGGGCAATGCCCCGGTTCAGATCGAGCGCTTCCTCAAGGAAGATGGGCAGCAGTTGCTCGTCAATTTCGTCATGCAACTGCTGGATTTCGGCAACAAAGCCGGTACGGGCGGGAGCCTCTGTCTTGGTCGGCTCCTGTTCCGGGATCTCTTCGGCAATTGCGCGCTGTTCAGGCACCTCTTCGTGGTCTGCCTCGTTCTCATGCGGGGTTACCACGAGCGCCGGATACAGCGCATCAAGTGAGTCGACGAGGCCGGGTTGGACTTCAGGTTCACGCTGCTCGGCGAGGTCAGATAGCATCAACTCAACGTCGCCGATGGCCTGCCTGATAATACCCATGGCTTCGAGACTACCGGGTTCGGCGGAGTTGTCGCGGCGCAGCAAGGCATGTTCAAGCGCAAGGCCGAGTTGGTTGACTGGCTGGATACCTACGGTTGCCGAGATGCCAGCAAGTGTATGTGCTGCCCGGTACATGTCGTGCGGTGTCGGGGATAGTTCGTCGCTTTCCAATGTTGGGAGTTCGCGCTGCAGTGTGGCTAGATGGGCGCGTGCTTCTTCGGAAAAGATCTCGTAAAGGACCGGGGAAATCGATATTTTTTGCCCGACGGCCGGTTCGACCGGTGAGATTTCGTCTATCTGGCTTTGGTCCGCCGACAGCGACAGTGATTCATCGGCCGCAGGCGCTGGCGATTCGGTCGATGGCGTATCGAAGTCGAAATCCGGCATCTCGACTGCTTCGAGATTGATGGTGAAGTCCCCATCAATACCTTCAGACTGCGCGACCCCGAAATCGAGCGTGATTATCTCGGCGCTTTGCAGAGGTGCTTCCGACGCTTGTGGTTCGTCCGGTGCTTCCTGCACCTCTGGCTCAGGCGTGATAGGCAGCGGCGCTGCTTGCACTTCTTCGGGCGCTTGCCTCAGGAGTTCGGCTAGCGCGACCAGTGATGTTGGATCGGGCGCGTGCCCGGAGTCGTTTTCCAGGTGCTGAACCCAAACAGAGAACACGGTATGGGCCTGCTTCAGGAGATCGAGAAGCGACGGGGTGACTTCACGTTCCTGCTGCAGCCAGAGGTTCAGCGTTTGTTCGATGGCCCAGGCGGCTTCACCGACATCCTTGAGTCCGACCATGCGCCCACTGCCCTTGAGCGTGTGGAATGCGCGCCTGATCGTCGTCAGCAATTCAATGTTGTGCCGCTGTTCTTTCAGAGCCAGAAGATTTTCGTCGATGGTGCCCAGAACTTCGTGTGCCTCTTCGAGGAAAATGCCAAGCAGTTCAGCGTCAATTTCCTCGTTGGTCGCTTTTGAAAGCTGCATCGTCTGTGTTGATGGTGCCAGCAATTCCGACGTTTGCGGCTTGAGCGTTGCCATCACCTGTTCGATTTGCGGGGACGTATCCTCGCCTGCCTCCAGCGCCGAGAGCATCGCTTTTGTTTGCTCGCCCAAGGCATCGTCCGCCACTAGATCGGCGTCTTTCTTTAGCGCAGCAAGATTGAGCTTGATTTCTTCGCGCAGTCCCGAATCGTTGGGTTGGTCCTTGAGCGCTCCAAGCAGCGCATGTGTTTCAAGTTTCTGCTGCTCCACTTCTTGTTCGAGCGTGATCTTGGGGCTATCTTCTTCGAGTAGCTCTGCCTCGTCAGCCATCGGAGTCGTTCCCGGCTGCATCTGCCTGGCAAAGGCGTCAAAGTCAGCCACACCGTGTTGCAGCGAGTCAATGAAAAAACCAATCATCGACAATTGACTGGCGATGCGCTCGAAATCGGCTTCCTCAGGATCGTAGGCTGAATTCGCAAAGCGCTTAATTTCTTCAGAGCATTCGTGTACTGCCGTAGCGGCAGAGTCGTGTCGCATCATGGTCAAAGCACCGGCAACCTGCCGGAACGGCTTTTCCAGGCTGACGAGGTCGGTACGTTTCTCGGTGTCGCGGAAGAACCCGTCGAGTATTTGCTCTATCTGAGCAAAATTACTTTGAATTTCCTTGGCCACCTGACCAATCAGCAATTTTTCTTGCGCCTGGCGCGACATTTCGTCAAGCAAGGGGATTTCGGAACCCGGTTGTGGTGGCGTGCCAGCGAGGCAGCTGTGAATCCGTGCGACGGTCACGTCAACTTGATGCGCAAAATCGCCGCTGAGGCGCTGGAAGTTCTCTTGCGCATTCTGGGTTAACAGGATCGCCGTCGCGATTTCCATCGCCAACGTGTCCGAGTTGCGGGCGCTGTCTTCCGATAACCAGTTGGCCGCAGCGGCGATGGCTTGCGTCAGACGGCGAAAATCAGTGTGGCCGAGTTGGTCGACCATTGCGGAGAGTGCGTTTGCGCTTTCCCTGAATAGCGGCAACGACTGCAGCGTTCCAGCGCAGTATTTGTTCCACGATTCTTCGGTCGATGTAATAACATCCCGAAGCTTCCGTAGAACGGCTTCTTCCGGTGCGGGGGCGGATGTTTCCGAGGAGGGAATGATCGTTTGTAGTTGATAGGTGTTCTGTACCTGTCGTACTGCGGTACTGCTGCTATCTGCGTTGGCGACGAAATAGAGCGCATCGCGCAACAGGCGCTCAGCGACATTTTTCGATCCTTCTATCAGGCGGCGAATCTGCAGATCGATGCGAGCACACAGTTGCTTGACGTTCGTTTCTTCCGGTACGGCTCCTTCAGCCAATGCGGTGAGGAAACCGGTAGCAACCCACCAGAAAGCGCGCGCCGATGCCGCATCCTGTGTGTCCTCAATACGTTTGATGGAACCCAGCATCTCGTTGACGCCCCTGCGTTCGTGGGGGGCGCGGAGCCACATAAGCAATCCGCGCTGAAAGCGAGCGCGTTCCTGCCGAAGGATCTGCTGAAATGCACTGGTGGGAATGTTCCTGGCCGGGGTTTCGCGGCGAGGCGGACGTGCACTCAAATCGGGAAAGAAGAGATCGGTTGCCGACGTGTTCTTCAGGCCGCGCGTCAACTGCACTTCGCGGTAAAGTGAAAGCAGTCGCAGCGGCTGGTTTGGCTGACCGTTGACCAGGTCGTCAAGATAATGGCCTATCGTCGCCAACGCACGTTGTGCAAGGCTAATCGATGTTTCGTCGGCAGAGAATTTATGCTGTTCAATCTCATCCAGCATCGCTTCAACGGCTTCGGTGAACTGAGTTACTCCATCTAGCCCGACAATGGTCAACGCACCTTGAACCTGGTGTAAGTGAGTGCGACAGAACTTGATCTGCGTCAGATCACCTAAGCCGGTTTGCACACTGCGGGTGTATTCCTGCAATGCTTGGTCAGCACGCTTCAGCGCAAGGTCAATCTCGCCTTTGACCCAGGTCAGTGGGCCGATGTCGAATTCCGTCGCGGCATTCATGTCAGGCAGTATCTCCGATTTCAGCGCGCGGGGTTAGCCCACCTTGAAGCCGGCGACTGAACCTTTCAGTTCTGTTGCAAGGCCGGCAAGTTCACCAACTGCAGAGGCGGTTTTTTGCGTACCGACCGTCGTAAGCTCTGTAACGCGCAAAATGTCCTGCATCTTTCCGGCCACGCTGGTGGCCGAATCAGCCTGCTGTCGGGTGGCCTCGGAAATGTTTTCGATCAGCTCCGTCAAATTCTGCGAAACGTCCCCAATTTCGGCCAGCGCCTGGCCTGCAGCATCCGAGAGCTTTGCCCCTTCAACTACACCGCGCGTTGATTCTTCCATGGCGGAGACGGCACCCTGCGTGTCAGTTTGAATGGTCTTAACAATCGCCGCGATCTGTTTTGTTGCTTCGCCAGAACGTTCAGCGAGCCGCTGCACTTCTTCGGCAACCACGGTGAAGCCGCGTCCCGCGTCGCCCGCAGAGGCCGCCTGGATAGCGGCATTCAGTGCCAGCACGTTGGTTTGCTCGGTAATGTCGGAAATCAGTTCGACGATTTCACCAATTTCCTGCGATGATTCGCCAAGGCGCTTGATCCGTTTTGAGGTTTCCTGGATCTGTTCGCGAATTTCGTTCATACCTTTGATGGAATCTTGCACGGCCTGCGTACCTTTGCCTGCGGCCGCAAGTGATTGACGCGCGACCTGGGCTGACTGGTCGGCGTCACCAGATACCTTGGTCATCGAGCTGGCCATGGTCAGAACGGAATGGCCTGCATCCTGAATTTCTATGGACTGACGTTTTGCGGCGTCGAGCAGCTCAACCGAAGTCTGCTGGGCCGTTTCGGTAGCTATCGTAACCCGACCTGCAGCATCGTTGATACGACCAACCAGAACGCGAAGCTCTTCAACCGTGTAGTTGATCGAATCAGCGATAGCACCGGTAATGTCTTCAGAGACTGTCGCCGTGACGGTCAGATCACCGTCGGCCAGATCACCCAGTTCGTTCATCAGGCGCAGAATGGCGTCTTGATTCTGTCTGTTGATCAACTCGCTTGCCTGCCGGCTTTGTTCTGCCAATTCAGTCTGATGTTTGGTGTCGTCGAGGTAAAGTTTTGCCATCATGGACAGCGAGACAAGTGCCAGGATAATCAGGATACCCAACGCGACCCCGTAGCCAACACGTCCAGCAATGCCGCGCTGATAAGCCAGCGCCAGTCCATCAGTGGCATCAATCAGTTCTGAACTGCGGCTAATCCCTGCGCCGGCAGACTTAGCCATGATCAATGCCGGCATTCCGCTAAGAATGGCGTTGATGGCGTAGTGAGTGTCTTGATAGGCGATTTCGAGTTCGCCAAGCTTTCTTTTGGTTTCGGTATCAGTTGTCGCAGGAATTCGCAATGTGTCATTGCCCTGAATCAGAGCGTTTAGCAAATTGACAAAGGTGTTGGAGTCAGCCCCGAGCCGGAAGGCAACTTCAGGGTTGATGTCGTCGCCCGTCAGTAAGGTACTGGCGTTCTTTGCAATACGTTGCGACAGTACCGCCAATTGGTTGGAGGCACCTATTTCGCGGGCGTTGGCGCTTGCCTGCAGCTTGAGTGCGGTAACTTGCTCGGCTAAGTCGAGCAGTTGGTCGTTTTGCTCGGTGATGGAGGATACATAACCTTTCAAACCTAGCAGGTAGTATCCTTGGTTTACCATTTGGGTGGCGTCTTTATCGGTTTTGCTCCAGACTTTTGATAGGGTCTGCAATTCTGACTGAACGTCACTTGGTGAGGGGGGGACGATGGTTCCGGCAAGTTCGCCACCATTAATAAGGCCCTTCAGATTGTTTGAAAACCGGAAGTACGATTCTGTGAGTTGAGAGAAGGCGTCACTATTGCCCTGCATCGCCAAACTGGAGGACTTGGCCAAGCGTTGCGAGAGCATCCGCATTTCGCCAGCGGTCGCAATGTAGACGCTGGAATAGGTTGACTCCCGGTTGTCGTGATAGACAAGGTAGGCGATGATCGCCATCAGCAACAGAACGATGCTGCCGAGAATCAACAATTGCTTCGTAATCGAGTATTGACTCAAAATCCCTGATCGGCTGGGTGTGGCCGCGACCGTCGCCTGGATGTCATCCATGACCGTTGTGGCCGAGATGGCTTGATCCGCTAGGTTGCGTTTCGAGGACAGAAAATCAGGCAATTTCAGGTTGAAAGCCATCGTGCTTCTCCGGTTGCACTTTCTTGTGGGTATGGTTTGTCAAGTACGGTTTTGATGCAAAACAGGTTCAAACGCCAATATCCATGAAATCATCATCCGCCAGGAGGCAGCGAACGTTAAGCATTTTCCAGCGTCGGCCTTCGTTGTCAGTAAATGCTTCGGTCGCCCACGCCGGTGAGTCGGGATCAGCAGTCACCGCAGTCAAATCATCCATATTGCGCAGACCGAGCATGCGAGTCACCAATAGCGCGGCATTGTTACCATGGCGAGAACCGATCAGCAACAATCGTGAGCTCGGGTTTTGCGGCGTTGCATCTTTGCTCTGGAAGGCAGAGAAATCGGCTACCGAGTAAAGATTCCCTCGAATATTGGCAATGCCGACAAACCAGTGTTTCGTCAGGGGAACGCTGGTCAGTGTCGGCAAGGGAATGATTTCGCCGGAATCAGACAGGTTGAGTAACCAGCAGTCAGTGCCCGACTGAATGCCGAGCAGGCCAGCCGCACTCTGGTTGTTCGCACCAGCAAGACGCGTTGCCAAGTGCGCCTGAAATTCGCGGAGACTGCCCTTCTTCGCCATACGCTGTTTGGGGGGGCTAAAGAGCGGCGATTTTGGCGAGCAATTCTTCGCCGTTGATTGGTTTTACCAGATAGTCCTGTGCCCCTTGGCGCAGACCCCAAATTTTATCGGTCTCCTGGCTCTTGGAGGTGCATACAATAACTGGAATGTTCTTCGTCGCTTCGTCACGAGTCAGGGTTCGGGTTGCCTGATAGCCGTTGAGTCCGGGCATCACGACATCCATCAGGACGAGGTCCGGTAATTCGGATTTTGCTTTTTCGATACCTTCTTCACCGTTTTCGGCCGTAATGACCTGATAACCGTTCTTGGTTAACAGCTCGACCAGAACATGGCGTTCGGTGGGTGAATCGTCAACGACGAGGATTTTTTTGACGGGCATGGCAATAACTCCCAAGGCTGCCTTCTATTGATGCAAACGATGAATCGGATGGCTCAGGGTTGCGGAGGCGAAAAATTGGCGACCGCCTGAAGCAGGCTGTCTTTGGTAAATGGTTTTGTTAAATATTGGTCTGAACCAACCATGCGCCCGCGAGCACGATCAAACAAGCCATCCTTGGAGGACAGCATGATCAACGGCGTGGCGCGAAAGCGTTGGTTTTTCTTGATCAGGGCGCAAGTCTGGTAACCGTCAAGCCGTGGCATCATGATGTCGCAGAAGATGACATCGGGTTGATGGTCCGCGATCTTCGCCAGCGCATCAAAACCGTCCTCGGCGAGCACAACCTGACAACCGGCCTGCACGAGAAAAATCTCAGCGCTACGCCGAATTGTGTTGCTGTCGTCGATGATCATCACTTTGATGCCACTCAATTTTGCGACGTCAACCAATTGCTGTCTCCACAGTGCCCTTCGTTCAGGAAGGCTTGTCAGGCGCCCCGGTCATGCCAGATTCTTTAATACCGAGCACTATACATCAATGTCTCAACGTTAAAACACTCGCTATGTTCATTGCGTACAACTTATTTTCGGGATGCTCCGTTGTACGAGAAAACTCCTTCCAAGGTTCTGGCGATCAGGGCAGGTTAAGTAATTCAGGTAAAATTCGCGCGATGGAATTGACTAATTCTATCCAAACCTACTTCCGTTTTCCATTTTTTCTGAAATATCGACTGCCTTTTCCTTATGACCCCTATCTCTCCGCAGCTTTCACCCCCCGCTGTACTGACGTTTGCGGCCAGTGATCCCTCTGGTGGCGCAGGCATTCAGGCCGATCTGATGACCATTTCTTCGATGGGTTGTCACGCATTGTCGGTAATTACAGCGTTGACGGTGCAGGATACGATCGGTGTTGACAGCATTCTTGCCATTGATGCCAACTGGGTCGACGATCAGGCGCGCGCGCTCCTTGAAGACATCCCTGTTGATGTTTTCAAGATCGGTTTGCTCGGAAGTATAGAGAACATTGCGGTCATTGCAGGAATTCTGTCTGACTACCCGGATATACCACTAGTGTTCGATCCCGTGCTGGCTTCTGGACGTGGTGATGAATTGGCCGACGAGGACATGATCTCTGCGTTTCGGGAGTTGTTGCTGCCGCAAACGACCGTGCTGACTCCAAACTCGCTGGAAGCGCGCCGATTGGCCGGGGAGACGGACGGGGATGACGGCGAGGACGATTTGTCGCTTGCCGAATGCGCTCAGCGCATGATCACCTTCGGCTGTGAGTATGTGCTGCTAACCGGTACGCATGAAAACACGCTGCAGGTCGTCAACGACCTTTACAGCAGGGATGGCTTGGTACGCAGTGACCGCTGGGAGCGATTGCCTGGCAGTTACCATGGCTCAGGATGCACGCTGGCATCTGCTGTGGCGGCCGGATTAGCGCACCGCTTGTCGGTCAGCGATGCGGTCCGCGAAGCTCAGGACTACACCTGGCGCGCGCTGGCCGCCGGTTTCAGGCCGGGAATGGGGCAATTCATTCCTGATCGCTTCTTCTGGGCGCGTCGAACGGAAGGCGACGAGGCTTCCTGAAGCGCTCGATAAAATGACGAACGCACTTGTCTTTCACTCACTGTTCGAAGGAGAACGGGTTTGAGCCATCGTAATCAGCAGTTATTTGAACGCGCACAGCGGCATATTCCGGGTGGCGTCAATTCTCCCGTACGCGCTTTTCGGTCGGTCGGGGGTACGCCGTGTTTTTTCACCAAGGGCAGCGGGCCTCGTGTGACGGATGCGGATGGGAAGATTTATCTCGACTACGTTGGCTCGTGGGGGCCGTTGATTCTAGGTCATGCGCATCCGGAAGTCGTTGTCGCCGTGCAGGAGGCTGCGGCACGCGGCTTGTCTTTTGGCGCGCCAACTGAGCGCGAAGTGGATATGGCAGATCTGCTCTGCAGCCTGCTTCCTTCGCTCGACATGGTGCGCCTGGTGAGTTCCGGTACCGAAGCGACGATGAGCGCGATCCGTCTAGCGCGTGGTTTTACAGGGCGTGACCTGCTGATCAAGTTTGAGGGTTGTTATCATGGACATAGTGACAGCCTGCTGGTGAAAGCAGGCTCGGGCATGTTGACCTTCGGCAATCCGAGTTCCGGGGGCGTTCCTGCCGACGTGGCAAAACATACGTTGGTGCTCGACTACAACGATGTCACCCAGCTTGAAAATGCCTTTGCCGAACACGGAGGACGTATCGCTACGGTGATCGTCGAACCGGTAGTCGGCAACATGAACCTGATTGCGCCGAACCCAGAGTTTCTTCAGGTGATGCGTGACTTGTGTACCAAGCACGGTTCGGTACTTATTTTCGATGAAGTGATGACCGGTTTTCGTGTCGGGCCAAGGTGTGCGCAGGGCTATTATGGCATTACGCCGGATCTGACCACGCTTGGTAAGGTGATCGGCGGTGGTATGCCGGTCGGCGCTTTTGGCGGCAAGCGCGAGATCATGGAAAAGATTGCGCCGCTAGGTCCCGTTTATCAGGCCGGAACACTGTCGGGTAATCCAGTGGCCGTAGCGGCTGGATTGGCAACGCTTAGACTTGTTCAAGCTCCAGGCTTTTATGAATCGCTGACCCGGAAAACCGCCACGCTATGCGACGGTTTGGTCGAGGCAGCAAAAAAACACGGCGTGGTGTTCTCCGCGCAGTCGGTCGGTGGCATGTTCGGCCTCTACTTCCGCTCAAGCTGTCCGCGGAGTTACGCAGAGGTCATGGAATGCGACAAGGAGGCGTTCAACCGCTTCTTTCACGCCATGCTCGACGCCGGCCATTACTTTGCCCCGTCGGCTTTCGAGGCCGGCTTCGTTTCTGCTGCCCATTGCGACGCTGACATCGCGGAAACAATCGCCGCCGCAGAGCGCTGGTTCGCTTCGTCGCGATAAAAACGTCAGCGGGCGGCGAGGATCACGAAATGGCCGGTTTGTCACCTTGCGACGCGGCCATTTTCCGTTCGTAGTAACGCAGCACCAAGAAGGTTGCCCAGCCGATGCCCATCATGCCCGCCGCAAACGCGGCATAGGCCAGCGGCCAGGGGATTCCCTGTGTCATCATCGAGAACTCGGACATTCCACCGATCCCGGCCAGAATGTTGATCGGCATGAAGATGACACTGATCGTGGTCAGTTTGGACACGCGCTGATTCTGGTTGATATTGATGAAGCCGACGGTGGCATCCATCAGGAAGTTGATCTTGTTGAACAGGAAGGATGTGTGTCCGTCGAGTGATTCGATGTCGCGCAATATCTGGCGGGCATCTTCAAGCTGGTTGCTGCTCAGGAATTTGCCGCGAGTCAGGAAGGAGACAGCGCGACGGGTGTCCAGCACGTTGCGACGGATGCGACCGTTTAGGTCTTCCCCGCGAGCGATCTCCGACAGGATTCGGGCGGCTTCCTCGTCCGAAAGGTGCTTGTTGAGCACTTTCTTGCCGGCCGCTTCCAGATCCGCATAAATATCTTCGAGCGCATCGGCGGAATATTCGGCATCGGCCGCATACAGGTCGAGCAACACATCCTTGCCTTCCGAAACGTAGCCGGGCTGTGTGCGCGCTCGCAAGCGTTGCAAACGGAAGGTCGGCAGTTCTTCAGTGCGCACCGAAAACAGGACGTCCTTGTGCAGGATGAATGCCACCGCTACGTTGCGCGATTCGGTCTGCAAGTCGAGCAGGAAGTCGGAGTGCAGGTGGATTTCGCCATTGTCCTCGACGTAGAAGCGCGCGCTCGCCTCCAGGTCGGTCAGGTTGTTCGGGTTTGGCAGTTGCACGTCGAAGAAGCGTCCGACCCAGGCACGAATTTCTGGGGTCGGTGCCACCAGATCGATCCAGATTGGCTTCAGGCACTTCAGGTCGTACGGGGTGCTGACATTGATCTGGCTCAGGCGGCCGTTGCGCAGCTCGAAGGCTGTCACCGAGGTTTTTTCATTGCGCAGGTGACTATCGCAAATCAGGTCTTCGCGAATCTCGTCGGAAAGGATTTCCAGGATCGCTTCGCCACGTTCCTCGCGCACGTCGTTCCATACGAGCAGACGCTCCTCGGGTTCGAGCGCTTCAATGATGGCGGCGATTTCAGCCAGCGGGATGCGCTCAAGTAGCGAATGCAGGCCGGCCGGGTGCTGTTTGTGCACCATGTCCTCGACCAGCTCATGGCGCGGCATTTCCTGTCGGTGAACAAGGTCCTCGACGAGTTTGCGCTTCGCCAACAACTCTTTGACGGTGTCCAGATTGTCCAGGATGTTCTTTTCTTCACTCATTGGGTAGGCCTCCCCTGTGCTGCGGCGCATCAAACAGGCGGGGATTCTAGCATGCTCAGGCGGAGCCGCTAAAGTTCAAAAAAGGCTCGCGGCCAGTCATTCTCAGGGAATCTGGGCCGAAGGCATCCGCCCCAGGATGACTGCCGCCTTGTTGGTCAGCCCTGGCGCGCTGCGGTTGCGGTCGTAATAGCGTGGGCTGGGGACCATGCCGGCCAGTCTAGCGGCCTGTTCCGCTGAGAGTTGCGCCGCGCCAATTCCGTAGTAGTGCCGCGCCGCCGCTTCGGCACCGAAGACCCCGTTGCCCCATTCGATGACGTTGAGGTAGACCTCGAAGATCCGCTGTTTGCTCCACGCGGCCTCGATCATCAGCGTAACGATGGCTTCCTCGGCCTTTCGCCAGGGGGTCTTGGATGGTGTCAGAAAGAGATTTTTGGCCAGTTGCTGTGAGATGGTCGAGCCGCCGGCAACGATTTTCCCTCGCTTCTGGTTTTTTTCCATAGCTTTCTGGATGCCCTCCCAGTCAAATCCTTCGTGATGAACAAACAGATCATCTTCCGAGGCAATGAGGGCGCGCTTCAGATGGATTGAGATATTGCCATAGCGGACCCATTGCTTTTTCAATTGGGCCTTGGGGTCTTTGGCCTGCAACTCGACAAGCCGGATTTCCATGAAGCGCGTGCTATCGGGGTTGACCCATTTCCACCAGAGGACCCAGCCAAACAGCCAGAACTGGTAAAGCAGCAGCAGCCCGAATACCGATAGAACGATCCGCTTTAGCCAGAGCAGGCTGGAAGGTGCGGGCCTGCCACTCATGCATCGCGCAACATCGTTATTACTGGCCAGCAATCAGGACGGACGCCACGCCAGGCGAAGAACGACTCCGCGGCCTGTTCGACAAGCATGCCCAGTCCGTCGGAGATCTTCGCGGCGCCCAGGTTCCTCGCCGTGTCCCGGAACGGACTGTCGGTCGGGCCATACATCATGCTGTAGGCCAGGCTGCCGGGCGCAAAAATGCCTTCACTCAGGGGGGGCATCGTTCCGGTCAGGCCGGCGGATGTTGCGTTGATGACGATATCGAAGGAACGTCCAGCCAACTCATCATAGCCGCAGCCGGAAATTGGACCCAGATGAGTGAAATGCTCTGCCAGTAACCTGGCTCCGGGAACGGTGCGATTGGCAACGGTCAGCGACTGCGGATGTGTTTCGAGCAATGGTCCGATAACGCCTCGGGCAGCCCCTCCCGCGCCGAGCAGCAGTATTCGCCGATTCGTACTCGGGTAGCCAAGATTGATCGTGATGTCGCGCAACAGACCGACGCCGTCGGTGTTGTCGCCAATAAGCTCATTGCCTTCGACGGTCAGCGTGTTGGATGCGCCGGCGAGTTGGGCGCGCGGGGTAAGTCGCGTCACCAGCCGAAAGGCTTCCTGCTTGAACGGCACGGTGACATTGGCACCGCGTCCGCCGCTGGCGACGAATTCATCCATTGCATCGGCAAAGCCGTCGACTGGGACCAGCGTTGCCGTGTACTGGATGTCCTGTCCGGTCTGGCGGGCAAAGGCGGTGTGGATGATGGGCGATTTGCTGTGACCGATGGGGTTGCCGAAGACGCAGTATTTGTCAGTCATGTGGTTCTCAGGCACCGCTTTGTTGATCAGGGAGTTTTTTTTGTTTCGAGTTCATTGTTGCTAGTGAAATTCCAGCTGCGCGTAAACTCTAATATATCGAAGTCGCGCCGAATTTCAGGGGTGAAAGCGCCATAAGGTGCAGCCATCCGCACGATGCGGAGTGCCGCTTCATCGAGTATTTTGTGCCCGGAGGATTTGTTGATTTCTACCCGATCAATGCTGCCATCACTTTTTATCCTGACCGACAGAATAAGACTTCCGTAGAGTTTGCCCTTAGCGGCCGAAGGGTAATTCAGCGTTCCGAAGTGCTCAACTTTGCGGCGCCATTCTTCGCTGTATTGTGCATAACTGACCCCTTCGGCTCGTGTCCCCATATTTTTCACGCGTGGCCGTTTGTTGTACTCGTCAGTGTTCTGCGCAATTTCGCCTTCAAGGCGCGCCATGGCCAGTGCGTTGCTCGCCAGGTCTCGTCCGCTTAAGCCTTGGACGGGTTCAGCCTGCGCTTCTTTGTCAGTGCTGGGAGCAATCAGCTCCTTGCTTCGTGTCTGCGCCAGCAGTCGCTGCTGTTGTGCTTCGAGCGCTTGGACGCGTTTCTGCGCCTGCTCCAGTTCGCTGCCGCTTTGCTGCTTGGTCGACGGCGGTAAGGGAGTTTTTGCCCGCCGGTTTTCGTCCGTGTTGCCACCGCCATCAAGATTGGCCTGCGCCAGTGCTTGTGCATTCGTGGGTTTTCGGGCGGATTTGCTATTGACCAGAATGATTTCGAGCGCTTTTTCCTGAACGGCACGCAAAAGGTCTGGGTTTGTGAAGCGCAAGGCGAATAGCAACATCGCGTGAAGAAACAACGAGACGCCGAGCGCAATCCACAGATTACGTCCGGCGGCAGGTGGAGCCAGCGCTGGGCCGGGCGACTGGCGCACGCCAGCCTTAGTCAATCGCGTTGGCGATTTCTTCGCTGATTTCTTCGACATTTACTTCCGCAGCTTCAAGGGTTTCAATGTAACGACAACCCAGCTCAAGCGTCAGGTAATCGATCGATTCGATGGAAAGTCGAATGCGCTGGCCGATTTTGGAATCTGCCGGTGCCGATGGTACGCGCTGGATCAACGGCAGGTGCTCTAGTTTGGCCAGGTTTTCGCGCCGGAGGGTGGCATCGATGGTGTCCACGCCTTCCTGGCGCAACCAGCGCAGGCACCAGTAGCGTTCCATGCCGCGCTGGAATTCGGCGTAGGCGCTGTAGGTCAGGTCGAAATCGCGCATGGCGGCGAACAGGGTATCCGATTTGGCCTTGAAGTGCGGTGCTTCGCCGTTCAGGCAGGCGATCAGTTGCCATTGGTTCAGCAGGTCGACGTAGCGGCGCAAGGGCGATGATGACCACGCGTATTGTGCAACGCCAAGACCTTCGTGCGGCTGCGGCGAGGTGGTCATGCGTACCTTGCCGCCAGTTTGCGCACGGTAGATGGCCGGAACGCCCTTCTCGGCGAGCAGGCCGCCCCAGGTGCTGTTGGCGACGATCATCAACTCGGCCACCAGCTTGTCGAGTGGGCTGCCGCGCTTGCGCTCGCTGATATCGACGTGACAGTGTTCGGCATCCGCCAGATCGCCATCGATGGCAAAGTTGTAGTCGTTGTTGCCCTGCATTGCCGACGGCTTGCCGCGTCGGCCTTCGCAGGCGTTGGCCAGGTGCCAGAGGGTTTTCAGTTCGTCCTTGAACGGAAAATCGGACAATCCAGCCGCAATCGTCTGCTCGTTGAACAGCGGTTCGATGTCGTGGTGCCGAAGGTTGGCGACAATCGGCACGATTTCGAGGCGCGACTCGTGCGACGAGATTTCGAATTCCGGGGTCACCGTCAGGTAAAGCGAAACAGCCGGGCAGTCGCGACCGGCGGCCAGCGTGAAGTTTCCGACGGCGGCTTCGGGCAGCATGGTGATCTTGTTGCCGGGCATGTAAACGGTGGATAGCCGTTCGCGGGCCATCTCGTCGAGGGGCGAACCCGGGGCAATACCCAGCCCTGGTGCCGCAATATGGATGCCGACACGCCAGCCCAGGCCGGGAAGTTCCTGCAGCGAGAAGGCGTCGTCGATTTCGGTTGTGGCTGCGTCGTCGATGGAGAAGGCCTGCACGCTGGCGCGCGGCAGGCCGGTCGGTGGCAAGGACAATTCGGTCGCCGGGAAGTCCGTTCCACGCGGGAAGTATTCGAGCAGGAAACGCTTGAAGTGGTAATCGTGCGCCGAATGAATGGCTCCGCATTTTTCCAGTAGATGCGCTGTGGGCAGGCCGACTTCAGCGCAAGCGGCTTCCAGCGCCTTGGTTTCAAAGCGATTGCGGTCGGGTTTGTAGAGCAGTTGATCGAGCAGGGGAACGAATTCGGGCGGCAGCGTAAAGGCCTTGAGCTGGCCGACCATGCGCTCGATGGCTAGGGCTTGCTGACGCTTCTTTTCAAGACCGGCCAGAGCGGCTGCGAGAATGTCTGCAGGGGCCTTGCGGAAGCGCCCTTTACCCTTGCGATGGAAGTAGACGGGTGCTGAATGAAGGGCAAGCAACAACGCAGTCGCTTCGACCGCTGCAGCCTTGTGTCCGAAATAGTCGTCGGCAAAATCACCAAAAGAAAATTCGCCATCGCCTGCGCACTCCCAGAGAAATTCCGCTTCGATGCCCTCAGCGAGGGCTTCGGCGCTAGCCAGCAGTTCCCCGGGCGCTGGTGTCAGGTAGCGCAGGAGAACGTTGGTCGACTTGATCTTGGCGCGTTTGCCGGAGGCCGTCTCGACCTGCAACGAAGTATCGCTGTCGGTCAGGATGGTGGCGGTTTTGAAGGCGCCGTCTTCTTCAAAAATTACATGCATCGGCGGGATTATAACCCGCAATATTCAAGCAGTTGCGGCAACAATTCAGGAAAACGGGTGAAGCTGTGGTCTCCCCCTTCGAGTACCCTCTGCTGACAGCCCGCGTAGCGGGTGACGGCTTGCCGGTAGTCGAGCACTTCGTCGCCCGTTTCGACCAACAGAAGATAACGTTGGGGCGATACCCGAGCGACTTCAAGCGCCTGCAGTTGTTCGATGTGCTGGTGGGTGAACTCGAAGGACTCACCGCTGTACAGGTTCGTTTGTGTACCGATGTATTGGTCGAGCGAGATCGGGGCGACGACGGCGGGGTTGATCAGTACCGCCCGCAGATCATGTTTTTCGGCCAGCCAGGTGGCGTAGAAACCGCCGAGCGAACTGCCGACCAGTGTCAGCGATTCGCTCTGTTCGTCAATGATCGCCTCGGCCTGGGCAATGGCTTCGCTCGGAACGTGCGAGAGCGCCGGACAGAAGAAGCGTTTGCCCAGGCCGCGCGCATCCAGCCTGTCAGCCAGCAAGCGGGCCTTCCACGACGCCGGCGACGAGCAGAAGCCGTGCAGATAAAGAATGCCAGGATTCACGAGACAGTCCAGGCGACCAGATCGAGTTGCCAGGTGACCAGCACCACAATGCCGAAGACGATGCGGTACCAGGCGAAGGGCGTGAAATCATGGCTGGAGATGAAGCGCAGCAACCAGCGCACGCAAAGAAAAGCAGAAACGAAGGAGGCAATGAAGCCGACTACCCACATGCCGATATCGTCGATGCTGAGCAGGGCGCGTTCCTTGTAAAGACTGTAGACGGTTGCCGCAATCAAGGTCGGGATGGCCAGGAAAAACGAAAACTCGGTGGCTGCCTTGCGCGACAGACCGAAAAACAGGCCGCCAATGATGGTTGCGCCCGAACGGGAGGTGCCAGGGATCAGCGCCAGCGTCTGCGCTAGTCCGAGTTTGAGTGCGTCCAGCGGTGTCATTTCGTCTACCGTCTGCACGCGGATCGTGTGTTTGCGTCGCTCGGCCCAAAGAATGACAAAGGCGCCGACGATGAAGGCGAGCGCCACCGGTAGCGGCTTGAAGAGATGGGCTTCGATGGCTTTCTTGAAAAGAAGGCCGAGTGCGGCGAGCGGTGTAAAGGCGATGGCGAGGTTGAGAACAAGCCGGTTGGCCAGCCGCTCGCGGCCGAATCCACGCAGGACCCCGGCGATTCGCACCCGATACTCCCAGATAACCGCCAAAATGGCACCCGACTGGATGACGATTTCAAAGAGTTTGCCTTTCGGGTCATTGAAATTGAGCAGGTCGCCGGCGAGAATCAGGTGACCGGTTGACGATACGGGCAGGAACTCGGTAATGCCCTCGACGACGCCGAGAATCAGAGCTTTAAGCAGAATCAGAACATCCACAGGGCATTCCCAGACAAAGGGCGCATTCTAGCAGGCGGCTCGGGAAAGAGCGCGGACGTACGGAAAACTTGGAAGAAGCCGGTTTATAAGGCTGCCCCGAAACGCCCGTCAATAAACGACCTTCGAGTAGTGGCCCGCGAGACCCGCATGCCTATTGGGCTGCAGGCTTGTCCATGCAAAGCTTCCTTTTCATGCCACGGCTGGTCGCTGCGTAATGCCTTCACACTTTTTTACTTGCCGGGAGAGTGGCGAGCGGGATAGTCTTGTTTCTCGTATCGAATTACTGTTTCTCAAGGAGATCGCCATGCGTCTTGCTTCAAGTTCACTCAAGTCAATCAGGGTGTTGTGGGTTGTAGGTGCCTTGGCGTTTTGTGCGCAGGTCTCGGCGTTGGGGTTAAGCGAGCTTTCGAACAAGGATACGGCATCGGGCCTCAAGGAAGCACTTGCACGCGGTGCCGATGCGGCTGTCGGTCAGTTGGGCAAGGCCAACGGATTCATGGGCGACAGTCGTGTAAAGATTCCGCTGCCTGAGTCGGCACGTGCGGCGGAAAAAATGATGCGTACGCTGGGCATGAAAAAGCAGGCGGACGAATTGATCGAAACGATGAACCGTGCGGCTGAAATGGCCGTCGTCGAGGCCAAGCCCATTTTGAGCAGCGCGATCAAGAGTATGGGCTTTGACGATGCGCGAGGGATCCTGACGGGCGGTGACGATGCAGCAACGCAGTACTTCAAGCGTACGACCTCGGACGCCATCGCAGCGAAATTCCTGCCGATCATCAAAAAGTCGACCGCCAAGGTCAACCTGGCTGGACAGTACAACCAATATGCAGGCAAGGCCGCCAAACTTGGGTTGCTCGACAAGAACGACGCCGACCTCGATACCTATGTTACGCACAAGGCGATGGACGGCCTCTTTTTGATGATCGCCGAGCAGGAAAAAGCGATTCGGAAAGATCCGGTCGGTACCGGATCGAGCATGCTTAAAAAGGTTTTTGGCGCGCTCGGCAAGTAAAATTCGCGGCGTGTTTCGAGCCGGATTTTGTTCCGCACAGATGGCGTATTTCTCACTGTTGGCAACGGCAACGGCCAGGAAAAGCCTCTGGCGGAGGCTCCCTCGAAATTCGCCAGAAACCGGGCATCATTGACAAAACTCAATTTAATCAATAGAGTCTCATCTCCAGTCCAACGCAACCCTATGCGTGAAGCATTTTTTGGTATTGAACTCTTCTCTCCCCTGCGACTCTATTGCAGGGTATTCAGTCAGTAGAAGCAGGAAGTCGTAGAAGTATCCGCCCGGCGGTAATCTTGCCGCGTTCCAGGGCTTAGCACCCCCCTAAAACCGTTCGTCGTCGGGCACGTTTTTGCCTTGCGATGACCACAGTGAAGGAGAGTGAGCATGTCTGTATCGATTACGCTCAAACACACGATGGCACGCAGTTCCGATGCCGCCCTGAATCTTATTCAGCACATTTTGATCATTGCTGCACTTTTGCTAGTTTTTGTCGTTATCAACGTTGTCGCCAAGGGCGCGCCGTTGGCCGAAATCAATAAGTTCGATCTAAGCGCGTTGGCCGACTTGTCGGCTTCAGTGGAGACGCCGGTCGAAATTCCGGTGGTCGTGCCCGACCCCGTCACTTTGTCGCCGCGCATGCAAAGTGCGCTCGACTATGTAACGCGCCGCTATCAGGTGTCGCCTGAATCGCTCGTTCCGGTTTTCGAAACGGCACAGTTGATTGGGAAGGAGCGGCGCATTGATCCGCTCCTGATCGTTGCCATAATCGGTATCGAATCGCGATTTAACCCGTTTGCTCAAAGCTCCATGGGCGCACAGGGATTGATGCAAGTGATTCCACGTTTCCATATGGACAAGGTTCCAGAGGGTACGACGGGTGACCGGCCTCTGCTTGATCCAGTGATCAACATCCGGGTCGGCGTTCATGTCCTTCAGGAGGCGATTCGTCGGAGCGGAAGCTTGGTTGCCGGACTCCAGCAATATGCCGGTTCCTCCGACACTGAAGGCGGTTACGCCAGCAAGGTGTTGGCCGAGAAGGAGCGTCTTGAGCAGGCCGCGCGCCGCGCTGCGCTACCACCGGTGCCCCCGGTTTCTCCCCGCGTGTGATACTTTCAGGTCGCAAGTTTGTCCAGTTCCGCCGTCGTCATGCGGCGGATCGTCTGCTGCGCTTCAGCCGGGAGAACCAACTCGGCATGTGCCAGAGGCGTTGTGATGCGCTGGTCAAAGTGCAATAGCCCGGTTTCGTCTTCGCGCAGAAGACTGGCGTCGATAAGCTGTGTAATCAGCGTAGAGAACGTTGTCTTTTCTGCATGCTCTGGGGAATTGAAATCGTAGAGAAGTGCCAGGCGTTGCGCTAGTAGATGGCAATCGTTTTCCAGCGCATGGCGCGTTTTGCAACCCGATCCGCTGTGTTGCAGTACGGCCAGTGTAAGGAAGTGCCGTTCAAGGATCGGGCGCAGTGTCTCGCCAAGCAGATGCAACTCGGCAAACTCCTGGCTGTTCGGTTCGGGTGCGGAAAGCTGTCCGCAGTCGTTGCGCAGCAACAGGTGGCGGTTGACAAGCACATCGATGATGGCTTCCGTGGCGGCAGGGAGTTCCTCGGGCGACCAGCGCAGGAATAGTTCGGCACCGATCAGGCTGTAGATTCCTGCAACGGCCTCGCTTACGCGCTGGGCACCGAGTTGTCGATTATGGCTCAGCAGGCAGGCGATCAGCGCCGGCAAGGCGAAAAGATGCAGCACGTTGTTGCGAAAATAGGCGAGTAGCGAGGCCTGACCTTCCGGGGCACGGATCAAATCGCCTAATGGGTGTGCAACACGTTCGACGAAACCGAGTCGTTCGACGTACGCCACAATTTGCTTCGAATCCAGAGCGCAGGGGATTGTTGTTGACGCGTAGGGTGCTTCGGAAACGAGAGCTCGATAGTGTTCCAGAAGGCGGTCAAGAACTTGCTCGTCGATCGTGTGCCGCGGCGTGGACAGTGTGGCCAGTCCGATCAGATTGACCGGATTGATCACAGTGGCCTCATTCAGGCGTTTGGCCAGTTCGGTGGCGGCGCGATAGGTCGCTTCGCGTGACCAGTCGCTTGAACCAAAGGGCTCGCTTGCCCAGCCCGGACGATGGAACTCAAGAAACTCGCCCAGTGCCAGTGGCTCGCCGAAGTTGATGTGGACCTTGCCGAAAACTCGTTTGATTCGACGCGCCATCTTGATGATGATCCACAGCGATTCCTTTTGCTTTGGCTTACCAGCCATTTCTCGAAGATAAGTCCGGCCTTCGATCAATTTCTCGTAACCGATGTATACCGGAACGAAAACAAGTGGCCGAGTGTGTTCGCGGATGAAGCTGCGTACGGTCATGCCCAGGATGCCAGCTTTCGGAGTCAGCGTTCGTCCATTACGGCTGCGTCCCCCCTCGATGAAATACTCAAGCGGGAAGCCGCGTGTCAGCATCAGGTGCAGGTACTCATGGAACACTGCGGCGTAAAGCGGTTCTCCCTTGAAGCTGCGACGCAGGAAAAACGCGCCGCTACGCCGCAACAAGGCACCGACCAACGGCATGTTCAGATTGGCTCCGGCGGCAATGTGCGGTGGAGTAAATCCATTGCGATGCAGCAGGTAGGACAGCAGGAGATAATCGATATGGCTTCGGTGAGCCGGTACGTAAACGATCCCCTGGCTAGGTGCGATGCGCGTCAGAGTGTCAATGTTATGTATCTCGAAGCCATCATAGAGGCGCGTCCACAACCAAGAGAGAAAGAGCTCGAGGGCGCGCAGGGCACCATACGAATAGTCGGAGGCAATTTCCAGAGCGAAAAGGCGAGCGTGTTCCTGTGCGTCCTTTAGCGAAATGTTGCGTGTTTCAGATTCCTTGGCAATCGCCGTGCGTACAAGCGGGGCGACGAGCAGGGTTTCCACTTGCGTATTGCGATGCGAGAGATCTGGGCCTATCGCCATTTGGCGCTGGCGGCGGAAGTGTACGCGCAGTACGCGAGAGAGTTTACGAAGTGCCTGCTCTTCATCAAGGCTTTCGCTGGCAAACGAACGCAGGGAAATCGGCGCATTGAAACGAACCAGCACGTTCCGCCCGTGCAGCAGGATGGTCAGCAGGCGGCGTAGCGGGCCGGGTTGTCGCCAGGTTTCCGAGAACAGGGCCTTGAGGATCGATTCTTGTTTATCCGGACTGCGCCCCCAAAGGATGACGACCGGGACAATCTGTACATCGAGCCCTTCGTCGCTCAGTGCTTCGCGGACAAGTGCCGTCATCAGCGAGGAGTGCGCATAGCGCTCGCGCGCGGTGGTGCCGAGTGAGTGCTTTCGGTTCAGAAAGAAGGCGGAGTGCGGAAAGCTGCCAGTGCCAAGTCTTAGTCGAGCATTTGCCGAAGGAAGACCAGCCCGTTGAGATTTTTCGAAGAGCACCAGCAGGTTCGAGAGGTGATGATCCTGGAGAACGTAGCAAACGGGCTTTGTCGGGTCGAGGCCGAGTCCCTGCGGGTGTTCAGGAAATACGGTCGTCCGCAGCCAAAAAAACAATACCCGGCGGGCCAACGGAAGAGCCCAGCCGGGTACTTCAAAAAAACCTGTCATCTCAGCTTTCGTTAGAAGCTTTCGCTCCGATCAATCGTCCTCAAGGCCGACCACCTTGTGCTCAGAGGCCAACTGCTGCTGCGTCGCGGGAGGTACCGGAGCATAGTGCGAGAAGGTGATGCTGTAGGATCCTTGCCCCCCGGTCATCGATTTGAGGCGTCCCTGGTAGTCATCCAACTCGGCCAAAGGAACCTTTCCGTTGATCGCCATGGTGCCCGCGCTTCGTGGCTGCGTGCCGGTCACTTGTCCTCGCTTGCTGGACAAGTCGCCGGCCAGATCGCCGACCGCATGTTCGGGCGAGTCGATCTCGATTTCGACAATCGGTTCCAGGATGATCGGTGAGGCAGCGCGAATCGCTTCAATGACGGCTTTACGGCCAGCTGAATAGAAAGCGATATCCTTGCTGTCAACCGCGTGCGATTTCCCGTCATTCACGATGACGCGAATGTCGGAAACCGGGAAGCCTCCAACCACGCCGTCTTCCAGTGCCTGGCGCACCCCTTTTTCGACGGCGGCCATGAAGACTCCGGGGATCGCCCCTCCCTTGACTTCGTCAACAAATTCAAAGCCCCTGCCGCGCTCAAGCGGCTCGACGCGCAGCATGACTTCACCGAACTGCCCGGCACCGCCGCTCTGCTTCTTGTGTCGGCAGTGGCCAGGAGCCTTGCCGACAATCGTTTCCCGATAGTCGATCTGCGGCGCTTTGGTTTCGAGTTCGATCTTGTACTGTTGCGCCATGCGCGAAAGCTTGGCTCGCAGATGCATTTCGCCCAGGCCACGAATGACTGTTTCGTTGGTCGTCGGGTGGCGCTCGACCTTGAAGCAGGGGTCTTCGATCTCAAGCTTGTGCAGCACGTCAAACAGTCGTTGTTCGTCAGCCTTTTTCTTGGTTTCGACGGCCAGCCCCTGCATCGGTTGCGGGAATTCGAGCGGAATCAGGTGGATATGGTCTTCGTCGTGAGAATCATGCAGCACGCAGTCGAACTCAATTTCTTCAACCTTGGCGATGGCTCCAATGTCGCCCGGAACGAGCGCCTCGACTTCAATATACTCCTTGCCAAGAAGGCGATAGAGATGGCCGACCTTGAATGGGCGCTTGGCATCGCCAACGAAAAGCTGGGAATCCTTCTTGATTGTGCCTTGATGGACGCGGAAGACCCCCAGTTTGCCAATGAAGGGGTCGCTGACCACTTTGAAGACATGGGCCAGCACGTGCTTGTTGGCGTCGGGCACGGCGTGGAACGGCTCGCTGTTGGGATCCCCTGGCTCGCCTTTGTAGAACGGTGGTGGGTTGCCTTCGGCTGGATTGGGCGCTAGTTTGGCGAGAGCATCAAGCAGTTGGGGAACGCCAGCGCCGGTTTTCGCCGAAACGAACAGAATCGGGATCAGATGGCCTTCGCGCAGGGCTTTCTCGAAAGGTGCGTGCAGTTCATCCGGGCTAGGGTCGGCACCTTCCTCAAGATAGCGCGCCAAGAGATCTTCGTCTTCCTCGACAATCTGGTCGATCAAGGCGCGGTGAGCCGTTGCAATCGATTCGAAGTCGCTCTCACCGTCGTCATGGCCAAGCAGTTCGACAACATCCTGTCCGTGATGCGCCGGCAGGTCAAGCAGCATGCACTCACGGCCGAAACGTTCACGAATCTCGGCAATCAGCTTGGGCAGGTCGACGTTGTCTGCATCAATCTTGTTGATGACGATCATGCGGCAGAGTTTGCGCGCCGCAGCAAACTTCATCATGCGCTCGGTTGAAAGCTCAATGCCGGTTTGTGCATTAATGACAACCAGTGCGGTGTCAACGGCGGCTAGCGCACCGATGGCCTGGCCGGCGAAATCGGGGTAGCCCGGTGTGTCGATGAGGTGAATCTGGGCATTCAGCCAGTTCAGGCTGGCCATCGCGGAATTGAGCGAATGCCCAAGTTCCTTCTCCTGCGCATCAAAATCGCAAACCGTGTTTCCCTTTTCGACCGATCCTCGACTGGTGATCGTGCCGGCAGCGGCTAGCAATGATTCTACAAGTGTGGTTTTACCTGCCGCGCCGTGGCCAACAATGGCGACGGCGCGGAGATTGGCGGTGGTGTTATGACTCATGTCTTCTCCCAATTATGTCGAACGCGCTCTTTTTGGGGCGAGAACCAGATAACGCCCCGTAGAGAGCAACTGACTACTCAAGATTCATCCACAACGAGTTGCATTCTACCCTTTGTGGCCCAATAGCAAAGTGGCCCATGGAGATTCTTTATGGGTATTTTTGATCGGCTATTGTTATATCCACCCACACAGAACTCATCCGCAGTTTTCAAAAGTTATAAAAAAGACAAAGGCAATTATCCACTTGGTGATAAGTAAAAATTATCATAAGTGCGCCGAACTATTGATTGACCTTATTGCCCTGCCGACGGATAATTCCGCCTTTGTTTTCAATCACTCACCCTTTTCATGGGTGTTCAGCAAGCCGGGTTGCCGGAAGGAGCTAGGATGAGCGGACAGACACAAAAACACTTGGACGTATTACGCGAGAAGCGCGCCCAAGCGATACTGGGCGGCGGACAAAAGCGCATTGACCAGCAACACGCCCGGGGCAAGCTGACGGCGCGGGAACGGATCGATCTGCTACTTGACGACGGCTCCTTCCACGAATTTGGCATGATGGCCACGCACAGCCTGAGCACCTTCGGACTGGACAAACAACGCTTTGCCGGCGACGCCGTCGTTACCGGCTTTGGCAAGATCAACGGCCGTCGCGTCGCCGTGTATTCACAGGACTACACCGTCCTGGGCGGCTCCTTCTCCGAAATTCAGGCACAAAAGATCAGCCGCATCATGGACAAGGCCCTTGAAGCCGGCATCCCCTGCATCGGCCTCGGCGACTCCGGCGGCGCACGAATCCAGGAAGGCATCCGCAGCCTGGCCGCCTACGGCGAAATCTTCGTGCGCAACGTCCAGGCCTCCGGCGTCATCCCGCAGGTCTCCATCATCCTCGGGCCCTGTGCCGGTGGCGCCGTCTACTCCCCCGCGCTGACC
>JBBQAT010000018.1:0-44431 GCA_038316625.1 Burkholderiales bacterium | reverse complement strand
AATTTAGCCCGTTGTTCCTCCGACATGACCAGTGCCGCTCGCCCACTCTTTCTTCCCATGATTGCCTCCTGTTGAACTCGTAGGGGAATCATGACAAGTAAAGGCCATGTTGTAAATATATTAACGGAACGTTCTACTAGTCGTCAATCCAGAGGCAAGGAACCTGCCGTCGCAAAATGTAAAAAACATCGACCCGAGACTCAGCGGCTGAACTTAGAGGCTATTCTTGAGACATAGATACACCTTGACTTTCAACAGGAGAAGCAAATGAAACAATACGGCGCAGAGTTCCTCGGGACGTTCTGGCTGGTTCTTGGTGGATGCGGTAGTGCTGTCCTCGCGGCCGCGTTCCCGAATGTCGGGATTGGCCTGCATGGCGTCTCACTAGCGTTTGGCCTGACGGTATTGACCATGGCATTCGCCATTGGGCATATCTCGGGTTGCCATCTGAATCCGGCGGTTTCCATTGGTCTCTGGGCTGGCGGCCGCTTCCCGGCCAGCAAACTTGCGCCCTACATCGTGTCACAGGTTCTTGGCGCGATTGTTGCCGGCGGTGTGCTGTACGTCATCGCCAGCGGCGCGGCAGGATTTGACGTTACCAAAGGCTTCGCATCAAACGGATATGGTGCCCATTCCCCCGGAGGCTACTCGCTTGTGGCGGCGCTGGTCACCGAGGTTGTCATGACCATGTTCTTCCTGCTGGTCATTCTCGGTGCAACGGACAAACGTGCTCCGGCGGGTTTCGCGCCGATTGCCATTGGACTCGCGCTGACGCTTATCCACCTCATCAGCATTCCAGTGACCAATACGTCGGTCAACCCGGCGCGAAGTACCGGTGTTGCGCTTTACGTCGGGGACTGGGCGCTTGGCCAGCTTTGGCTGTTCTGGGCTGCTCCCATCGTCGGTGCGCTGCTCGGGGCGTGGGCCTATCGCCTCATCGCCAGCGACGAGTAGCCATCAAGAAACGCATTGCGCTGTTTTCAATTTTCAATTGAAAGCAGCGCAATGCTTTCAGCGTTCGCTCAGGAGAGTTTCTTCAGGTAGTCCGGCGCGAATTCAAGCACGAAGTCCCAGAAAGCACCGAGCGCCGGGGTAAGGCGCTTGCTCTTGTGGCGCACCAGGAACCAGCGGCGCATCACCGGCGTTCCTTCGACCCGGAGGATAGCCAGACGCCCGGTGCTGAGTTCGAGCCCAAGCGTGTGCTGCGAGATAAAGCTGATACCCAGTCCGGCAACAACAGCCTGCTTGATCGCTTCGTTGCTGCCCATTTCCATGTCGATGTTCGGCGCGATGGCACACTCGCGGAAGAACTCCTCCATCGCCGAGCGCGTCCCTGACCCGGCTTCACGGACGATCATCGGTTCCTGGGCAATATCCGCCACCGAGAGGCGTTCGCGCCTGGCCAGCGGATGACCGGCACCGGCGATAATCACCAGCGGATGCGGCGCAATACTAACGCTCTCGGCATCCAGATCCGCCGGCGGACGCCCCATAATGGCCAGATCGACTTCGTTGGAAACAAGCAGACGGCTGACTTCTTCGCGATTATCGATCAGCAGGCGCACACGCACATCCGCCTGCGCCTTGCGAAACTCGGCGAGCAAACCGGGCGCGAAATACTCGGCGGTGCTGTTTACGGCGATGGTGATTCGTCCGCCTTTCAGACCTTTGAGTGCCAGCAGCGATTCGTCGGCATCCTTCATCGTTTGCAGAATCTGCCTTGCGTGATCAAGCAGGATTCCGCCGGCTTCAGTCAGAAAAACGCGCTTGCCAATCCGGTCGAACAACTGGGCCCCTGACACATCTTCCAGTTGTTTGATCTGCAGGGAAATGGCAGCATGCGTCAAATGCAGTTGTTCTGCGGCGCGGGCAAACGACAGGTGGGCCGCAGCCACTGAAAAAATCTGGAGCTGACGGATCGTTGCGTTTCTCATTAATTAGTCTTTGCTAAAGAATACAAACAAAACGTTTAACTATCCATTTTCTATCACACAATTAGAATCTACTCAATGGCGACACTTGCACGCCATCTTTCTCAGGGAATTCCGATGCGATTCGGGCGCACCAACGTCAACAAGTTTCTGGCCGAAGAACAGGGCCGGAACCCTGCGTTAACGGGTGATTTTTCGATGTTGATCAGCGATGTCGTACGCTCCTGCAAAGCCGTTGCGCAGGCCATCTCTCGCGGTGCTTTGGCAAGGCTTCCCAGTGATCTGATGCATCCGAATCCGCAGGAAGAGGCACAATCAACGCCGGACAAGCTGTCGAATCAGACCTTTCTACGCCACTGCGAATGGGGCGGCCATCTGGCAGCAATGTCCTCAAGCGAGACGGATGACATTTATCCGGTTTCGGTCGACGGCCCGCGTGGCAAATACCTGTTGCTTTTCGACTCACTCGATGGCGCGCCGAATATCGACATCAACCTCACGGTCGGCAGCATCTTCTCGGTACTGCGCTGCCCGGACGAGGTCATCGAACCCTCGGCGACTCACTTTCTGCAGCCCGGCTCCCGCCAACTGGCCGCCGGGTATGCGCTGTACGGCCCGTCGACCATGCTGGTGCTGACGGTGGGCAACGGAACGCACGGATTTACCCTGGATCGCGAAATCGGCGAATTCCTGCTCACGCACCCCAATCTGAGCATCCCGGCCGACACGAGCAGCTTTGCCATCAACACGTCCAATGAACGTTTCTGGGAACCGCCGATTCGGCGCTATGTGGATGAGTGCCTGGAAGGGCAAGCCGGCATTCGCGAAAAGGATTTCACCATGCGCTGGGTCGCCGCCATGGTCGCCGACGTGCATCGCATCATGATTCGTGGCGGCGTGTTCATGTACCCGCGCGACACACGGGATCTGAGCAAATCGGGGCGCCTGGGCTTGCTGCACAAGATCAACCCGATGGCCATGCTTGTCGAACAGGCCGGCGGCCTCGCCTCGACCGGCTACGAGCCCATCGGCGACGTGGTGCCGGCCCGCCTTCATCAGGAAGCGCCGGTCATTCTTGGCTCGCGCAATGAAGTCGAGCGCATCAATCGCTACCATCTCGAATACGCCACGGGCGAGGACCGTCCGTTCAGCTCGCCGCTGTTTTCCACGCGCACGCTTTTCCGTACCGATTAAGCGGCACAAAGTCAGGAACCGAGGAAGCATCCCATGTCGATCAAGCATCCCATCATTGCCATCACCGGCTCATCCGGTGCCGGCACCACATCGGTCACGCGCTCTTTCCAGCACATATTCCGGCGTGAGAAGATCAACGCCGAAATCATCGAAGGTGACAGTTTCCATCGCTATGATCGCGTGGCGATGAAGGCCAAAATGGAAGAGCGAATGGCCGCCGGTGACAATCACTTCAGTCACTTCGGCCCGGAAGCCAATTTACTGGCTGATCTGGAAGACCTCTTCCGCGAATACGGCGAAACCGGACGCGGCAAGCGCCGCCATTATGTTCATGACGACGAAGAAGCCAAGCGTTATGGCAGCGCACCGGGAACCTTCACGGGCTGGGTCGATCTGCCGAACGAGACGGAGATGTTGTTCTACGAGGGTCTGCATGGGGCCTTTAAAACAGATCAGGTCGATGTAGCCCGCCACGTCGACCTGCGTGTCGGCGTCGTGCCGATCATCAACCTCGAATGGATACAGAAGATCCACCGCGACAAGGCGCACCGGGGCTATTCATCGGAGGCGGTGATGGATACCATCCTGCGCCGCATGCCGGACTACATCAATTACATCTGCCCGCAGTTCTCGCAAACGCATGTCAATTTCCAGCGCGTACCGACGGTCGACACCTCAAACCCGCTGATCGCTAACGACATCCCGACGCTGGATGAGAGCTTCGTCGTCATCCGCTTCGCCAATCCGCGCGGGATCGATTTTGCCTACCTGATGAGCATGATCCACGATTCGTTCATGTCGCGCCCGAACATCATCGTCTGTCCGGGCGGGAAAATGGGGCTGGCCATGCAGATCATCTTCACGCCGATGATCCTGCAACTGATCGACAAAAAACGGCGGGCGCGCTGAATTAAGCGTTTCGTTGCTGCCACCAGCCGATAACGACCGGGATCATCGAAACGGCAATGATCCCGAGAATGACGGCGGTCAGATTCTGCTGTACCCAGGGCAGGTTGCCGAAAAAATAGCCCGCCAGCGTCAACGAACCGACCCAGCCGATCGCACCGATCAGGTTGAAGAAGGTGAAGCGCGACCAGGTCATCGCCCCGATACCGGCGACAAAAGGGGCGAAGGTACGAAACAGCGGCAGGAAACGGGAAATGACCAGCGTCTTGCCACCGTGTTTCTCGTAAAAAGCATGCGTTTTCTCAAGCGCCACCTTGTTGAAGAAACGCGAATTCTCCCACTGGAAAACTTTCGGCCCAAGCAATCGGCCGATCTGATAGTTAAGCGTATTGCCCAGGGCCGCTGCCGCGATGAGTACGGCAAGCAACAGCACAATATCCATTCCGCCCAGCGCCGCCAGCGCGCCGGCTACGAAAAGCAGCGAATCGCCGGGCAGAAAAGGGGTTACCACGAATCCGGTCTCGCTGAAGATGATGGCAAACAGAATCGCATAGATCCAGGTGCCGTACTGCTGCACCAGTAGAGCAAGGTGCTTGTCCAGATGCAGGACGATGTCGATAAGGGCTGTGAGGTATTCCATCGGGGAGTTTTCGTCAGATCAAAGGCACGATTCTACCGGATGCGACCGAGAAGACCGGCACAGAGAATCGGCGAAGACTTCCAGGCACCCGCATTTCCTGCCCGCGCCCCGAAAATGCATAAACCACAACTAGTGGACCACGAAACTCACCTGGTCAAAATCCTGTCCTTCACAGATCATGCGCTTCAATTTCACTCGCCATACCGTGTTCGCGTTTATCTCGATCACTCGATCCGTGCGATACCACCCTTGCGGAATCACCAGCGACGGTTCCGCCCCCGACAACGCCGCCGGCTGCAGTATGAAGGCCGGGCTATAGGCTTTCTCATGTTCTTCCCCACGGGCAACGGAGCGAACTGCCGCTGACTGGGGCATGCCGGGAAGCACGGCCACACCTGCAGTCACTCCCCCCGCACGCATCTGCATCAGCCAGACAGCTTGAGCCAGCATAAAGCGCTTGCCATCCTGCGGACAGACCGCCAATGATTGCCCGTAAGCAATCGGTTTCCTTACAGACCTGCACGACAGACGAAAACCATTGGCGGACTGATTAACGATCTCCCACTGATCGAATTCCAACGATTCCAACGATTCCAACGATTCCAATCCGACCAGCCCACGCCCCGTCGCAGCCTGTCGCGCTTTTTCGGCCGCATCGGAGGCGCTTTCGAACTTCAACGGCGCGTCTGGATGATCATTCTCCGGCTGAGCAAATTCCTTGCCGGAAATGTAGTAGTACGTCGCGTCAAAACCAACAGCGAGCCTGGCGTTCCCCGAAATGCAACGGCGCTGGAATTTGCGTGGCGCGCGTGCCTGAGACCAGGGATGGGAGAGTTCCGCAAGCAGACGCCTGCACTGGCGCGCTGTGCAACCTTCACCGAGGCCGATTTTTGCCGGAGAGATTTTTTGATTCAATTGCTGGCGAACCTGTTTCAGATGCATAGCCAAACGAGAGGTATCAAGGCAGCGTAGCAATTCCCTCTGCTGACAGTTGGCCGTCGAACACAAGCCGACGTTCTGCGTCAGATCAATGGCACTCGATGGCAATGGCTCGCCAGGCGAAACCGGGTGCAGGCTAACCAGTGGAGACCAGTGGTTAGCCCAGTGACGAACCAGATTCTGATCGCGGACCGATAGGCTGTAGGGGCTGGCCAACTCGGAAAGAAGCAGACAAATGTAGGCAGACGCACAATGGGTGCTGCGTTCAAGCGGATCCAGCGTATCTGAAACAGCTAAGGTGGCGACACCACGCCTCTCGGCGCTGGCGAAGTAACCGTGCAAATCAAGCCACAAACCCGGTGGCAATTCACGCCGGGCGCGATGATGTTCAACCAATGCCATCCCGGTATAGTAGATACAGCGATGCAGGATCAATGCAACCTGGGAAGTATTCTGGAGCCCGTTCGCCGACGTAACGAGTTTTGCGCAGCGCGCATAAGATCGCGCCATTTTTATCCAGACGATGGTCACCTGCCGGAAAAAACCATCCTCAATCGAGCCGAGGGGAAGCGGCTTGTTGACGTAGTTTCGGGCAAGCTCTTCTTCGACGAAGCAAAGAGAAGGTCGCAGCTGCTCAAGGAGCTCAAGATAAACGTCAACCTGAGGCGGCGTTTTCAGAAGACTGTCAAGAAAATGCTTGAGCTCGAGGTGAGCTTGCCGCGGATCAGCCAAGGGCACGCGCGAGATGTACTCCAGCCCGGTTTGCAAATCCGAGATTCCCATCAGGGTTGGTGAGATTGCTGTATCCATTTTATTGTTAGCAGGTCGTCAGAACCTGAAGAAAAATCTCTCGACGGCTCGCATTGGCACGTCGATCCTGCGGGATTGGTTTGGTTGGCATGGTTAAAATTTATGCGCCACTACGCTTCATGCATTTTACTCATTTGTAATCATTGCGTGTTGATTCTGAGCAATCAAATGTCCTCTCAGAATCTGACCGGAGGAAAAGCCAAGAATCGATGCGATACAAAGGCTGACCGGTATAATTCGCCGATGCCCGAAATACGAACCATCCCTCCGACCATCCACCTCCTTCCCGACCTGCTGATCAGCCAGATTGCGGCGGGTGAAGTGGTTGAACGCCCGTCCTCCGTACTCAAGGAATTGCTCGAAAACGCTCTCGATGCGTGCAGTTCGACCATTCAGATCCAGCTTGAGGAAGGGGGCGTCAAACTGATTCGCGTCAGCGACGATGGCTGCGGCATCGCGCAGGACGAACTGGCGCTGGCGCTGACCCGCCATGCGACGTCGAAAATTGCTTCGCTTGACGATCTGGAACGCGTCGCCACGCTCGGCTTCCGTGGTGAAGCGCTGGCATCGGTCGCCTCCGTGGCGCGCGTCACGCTGACCAGCCGCCAGGCAGGCTCACCCCATGCCTGGCGGCTGAATGCCGAGCCCGGCGCGACGCCGGAACCGGCCGCACTGCTGGCCGGCACCGTCGTGGAGATGCGCGACCTCTACTACAACACGCCGGCTCGACGAAAGTTTCTCAAATCCGAGGCGACCGAATTCGCGCACTGTGCCGAAGCCGTCAAACGCATCGCGCTGGCGCATCCGGCCGTCGCCTTTACCCTCTCGCACAACGGCCGCGTCAGCCTGCATCTGGCCAAAAGCGATGCCCGCGCCCGCGCCGGTGCCATTCTTGGCGACGACTTTCTGGCTGAATCGCGCGCCATCGATACGGGAACCGGACCGGTCCGCGTTTTCGGTCACTGTGCCCTGCCGGCACATTCTCGCGCGCGCAGCGATGCCCAGTATTGCTACGTCAACGGCCGCTTCGTGCGCGACAAGCTGCTCAGCCACGCCCTGCGTGAAGCCTATCAGGACATGCTGCACGGCAGTCGCTATCCGGCCTATTGCGTGTTTCTTGAAATTGATCCGGCGACTGTCGATGTCAATGTGCACCCGGCCAAAACCGAAGTCCGTTTCCGTGACGGACGTGCTGTGCACCAGTTCGTTTTTCACGCCGTGCAGCGCACGCTTTCCAGTCCTCTCTCAGGGGTGCAGACCACCGCACTTGAAACGCCAACAGAATCACCTGTTGCACCTCGCCCGACCTTCAGCCAATGGGCGCCACGCCAGGAATCGCTGCGTGTTGATGAGCCAGCCGTGGCGTCTTACCTTGCGTTCGCCCAGTCGGCTCAATCCACCCGATCAACGCCGTCGATAGCAAGCACCTACCGCGTGATGCCTGCCGCACCACCGCCAGGCGAAGCACCACCTCTCGGTTACGCGCTGGCGCAACTCCACGGCGTCTATATCCTGGCACAGAACGCGCAGGGGCTGGTCGTCATCGACATGCATGCGGCCCATGAGCGCATTCTGTACGAGAAGCTGAAGAACGCGCTGGACAGCCATCGGGTATCCACACAAGCGTTACTGATCCCGGCCGTTTTCGCCGCTGAGGCGCTCGACGTGGCGGCCAGCGAAGAGCACGCTGAGGCTCTGCGTGATCTGGGTTTTGACATCGCGCCGATGGGACCGACCCAGCTTGCCGTGCGCGGTGTTCCAGCGTTGTTGCAGGCCGCCGATCCGGCGGCACTCGCCCGTTCACTACTCGCCGAACTGCGCGAACACGGCGTAACGCAGTTGCTGACCGCACGGCGCAACGAATTGCTGGCGACCATGGCCTGCCACGGTGCCGTGCGCGCCCACCGTCTGCTTTCGGTACCGGAAATGAACGCCCTGCTGCGCCAGATGGAAGAAACCGAACGTGCCGACCAGTGCAATCACGGCCGCCCGACATGGACGCAGCTGTCGATGAGCGAGCTGGATAAACTTTTCCTGCGCGGCCGATGACTAGCCTGCCGAAAGCCATCCTGCTGATGGGCCCCACCGCCAGCGGTAAAACGGCGGTGGCGATGGAACTGGCGCGCCGTTTTACCGTCGAGTTGATCAGCGTCGATTCGGCGCAGGTCTTTCGCGACATGAACATCGGCACGGCCAAGCCGGATGCGGCCACGCTCGAGGAGTTTCCGCATCACCTGATCGACCTGATCAGCCCCGAGGAAGCCTACTCGGCCGCACGTTTTCGCAGCGACGCGCTGACCGCCATGGCCGACATCAGCGCGCGCGGAAACATCCCGCTACTCGTGGGCGGCACCATGCTGTACTTCAAGGCCTTGCTCGAAGGGCTCGCCGAACTGCCCCAGGCCTGCCCGAAGACCCGCATGGATATTGACTCGCAGGCCGACGCCCAAGGCTGGCCGGCGATACATGCAGAGCTTGCGAAGGTCGATCCGCAAACAGCGGCCCGACTCCATCCGACCGATTCGCAGCGCGTCCAACGTGCGCTGGAAGTATTCCGCCTCTCAGGCCGTACGATGTCGGCACTGCTCACGGAAGGACAGAAGCAGACGTTTCCGTACGACGTTCTGTCAATCGGCCTGTTGCCTTCGGATCGCAGCGTGCTGCACGCCCGCATCGCCGAACGTTTTGACGCCATGCTCAAAGCCGGGCTGGAAGACGAGTTGAGCACACTGCGCGCCAACTACCGGCTCAACGCCAATCTGCCGTCAATGCGCTGCGTCGGCTACCGGCAAGTCTGGGACGTTCAGGACGGGCGAGCACCGCGTGCAGAAATGCGCGACCGGGGAATTTACGCCACGCGCCAGTTGGCCAAGCGCCAGATCACCTGGCTATCCAACACGCTCAAGCCGGAAACCTTCGATTGTCTGGCACCGGATCTGCTCACAAGGATTGACCAGCGAGTAAGCGAAGCTCTCGCTCAGGGCGAATCCGAGTAAGTTCCGGCGCCAGGGTTTGGCGCGCCAAAGAAGCGGAAACAGTTGCGGCCGGCATGCTTGGCGTCGTACATGGCCGCATCGGCATTCCTTAACAGCACCTCTTCTGCCTCGCCATCCTTAGAAAAAATGGCAATGCCGATGCTGGCGGAAATGTCGATCACATGCTGGTTGATATTGAACGGCGCGCCGAGTACCTGAAGAACCTTCTCCGCCACAACGGCGGCATCCTGCTCCTTGTTGATGCGCGGCAAGAGAATCACGAACTCGTCGCCGCCAAGCCGCGCCACTGTATCGACCTCGCGCGTCACGACGTCTCGCAGACGACCTGCCACAGACTTCAACAACAGGTCACCCACATCATGGCCAAGCGTGTCATTGACCGGCTTGAGGCGATCCAGGTCGACGAACAACACGGCCAGCTTCATCCGGTCACGCCGCCCATGGGCCAGTGCCTGATGCAGGCGATCCGTCAGCAGCGCGCGATTCGGCAGATCGGTCAGCACATCGTGGTGTGCCAGGTGCTGAACAAGGACCTCGGCGGCCTTGCGCTCCGTGATGTCTCGTGCGCTACCTACCGTTCCGATCACCTTGCCATACGAATCGATGAAAGGGGCCTGGTGAATATCGAGAAAAACGGGCTTGCCGCAAACATTCCCGGATTCTTCGAATACGGTCGGCTCGTCGCGGCTGAGCGTATGCCGGTCAACGTCCAGCCAGAATTGTCCGAGCGTATACCAATCCGCATCCTCCGGATGGCTTGCCCGTTCGCGTTTTGCAAAATCCTCGAAGGTCTTGCCTAGCGGCTCCTCGGTGCTTGAAACATTGAGAAGCTTCTCGCAAATCGCCTTTTTGACGAAGGTATAGCGACTTTCATGGTCTTTGGCCCAGATCATGTCCGGGACGTTGTCGCACATCAATCGCAGCATGGCAGCCAGTTGCTGTGACTGCGCCTCTGCCGCCACCAGCGCCTCTTCCACCATCCGGCGTTCGGCCATCTCATCATGTAAACGCTCGCGCGCCTCGATTTCGCCAACAATCGAACGGGAAATTCGCAATGCCTTGGTACTGACAACCGATTGCCAGATAATCGTCGCCAGAGCAATCAACGCGAAAAAAACGTTCCCGCCAGCAAAATAACTAAAAATACAAAAAAGAGTAAACGGCAGCAGCGTGAGCGCATTCACCATCAGGCAATACGCAAACTCTGTCACGTAGGCCATATAGCCGACGGCCACGATCGACGTGGTGATCATGAATACGTAGGTCTGTGGCGTTCCCGCTGCCAGGCCCGGAAGAAACAGTGTCGTTGCGCCAAACAACGCGCAAACCGCACCGCCGAGAACGAAACGAATGCGGAACAACTGCCCAGCGTTGCCTTGCGTCAGGCCAACGCGTTTGACGTACCGATCAAACAGAAACGTCCCCAGGTAACTTAAAAAAATTAATGCAAACCACACCCGCAAGGAACTTTCCGGCACGCCGGCATCGCGCAACAGCAAAGCAGAAACCACACCCGTCAGTAACAAGCTGGCCGGATTTCCAGCCGCGTTTCTGAAGAACGTCTGGATAGAAATCAGACGAACTCGATCACTCAGCGCGACGGGGGCTTGCTCGTGGTCCATTCCAGCCTAACGTTAGAAGCGTTGTCCAATTCTACATCGACAGTTCGGTAGGCAATAAAACAAAAAAGCCCATGCTGGATTTGCATGGGCTTTAGAGACTTCTACCCCGGCACACCAGGCCAGAGTTATCGGCTATTCGCCGCTATGGTTGTTACTCGGTCATCTTTAAAGAGCGGTGGGAACAAAGAACCATAAAGTCTCCAGAGAGTACGGCTGGCACTGCGACTACGTACCGGACTCACCGCAAATCACAGCACAATCCCAATATAGCCCATCACCCGAAAAAAGCCAGAACTGAATCCTGGTCTTTTTGCTTTCGGGTCTCAGCGCGCCCGGGTGTGCGATCCGTGCTGGGCAATTCGCCCCTCCGCAACCCACGGGGAGCGACTCGTCGACGGAGCGATGTTGAGAATGCGATGCGGCTGACCATCCATGATGACGAAGACGGCGGCGGCAATCGCGGCAATGTCATCGGGAGCCCCGGAGCCGACCTTGCCTTCCAGAGCGGACTTGCTGGCGCTTGCGGGCACCATCACCGGCCGGGGTTCAAAGATCCGGGCCACGCGATTGAGCAAAGGGAATAGCGACAGAATCACGCCAATGCCACTGATGATCAGGAAGCTAAGGAAGAAATCAATGACGCTGACGATCAACGCGCCCTGGAGGGTATCTGGAACAATCGCGTTCATGCCTGCCCCCCTTCAATACTGATACAGAACACTAGCGACACCGTGACGGCAGCGAAGAATCTGACTATCGTGTTTTTCATGTTCAGTTGGCTCCCAGCAGTGCAAGCAATATCCCGCCCGAGATAGCCGTGCCGAAAACACCGGCCAGATTGGGTCCCATGGCATGGTAGATCAGCAGGTTTTTCGGATTCTCCTTGTACGCGACAAGGTGGGCAACGCGCGCCGCAATCGGCACGGAAGCAATGCCGGCCGACCCGATCAGCGGATTGATCTTCGTCTTCAGGAACAGGTTCATGATCTTTGCCGTCACCACGCCGGAACCCGTACCGAAGAGAAAGGCGATCAGGCCGAGCACGACGATTTCGAGCGTCTGCAGGGTGAGGAACTTGTCAGCCGCCATGGTGGAACCGATAGCGACGGTCAGAATGATGATGATCACGTTCATCAGGCCGCCAGCCGCCGTCTTGGACAGGCGCTGCGTGACACCGACTTCCTTGAGCAGGTTGCCGAGCATGAGCATGGTGATTAGCGGCGCGACCGGCGGGAAGAACAGATTGACGATGATGGCGATCACCAGCGGGAAGGCGATCTTCTCCAGCTTGGTCACCTTGCGCACTTCATCCATGCCGATATTGCGCTCAGCCTTGGTTGTCAGCAGTTTCATCACCGGCGGCTGGATCATCGGCATCAGCGCCATGTAGGAGTAGGCCGCGACGGAAATGGGCCCAAGCAGATGCGGAGCCAGCTTGACGGCAACGAAGATCGCCATCGGGCCGTCGGCACCGCCGATGAGGCCGATGGCTCCGGCTTCACTGAGCGTGAAACCGAGCATCTTGGCGAGAATCAGCGCCACAAAAATTCCCAGGTGCGCGCCCGCGCCCAGTATCACCAGTTTGGGATTGGCGATCATCGGGCCGAAATCGGTCATGGCACCGACACCAAGAAAAATCAACGGTGGGATGATCAGTTTTTCCACGCCCATGTAGGCGTAGTGGAACAGGCCGCCGTCCTTCACTGCGTAAAGCAGCGCCGAGATGGCCGGGCCGCCGGGAACGTCAGGGGGTCCGGGCACGTTGGCGACGATGCAGGAAAAGCCGATGCCGATCAGCAGCAAGGGCTCGTAATGCTTGGCAATCGCCAGGTAGATCATGACGATGCCGATGATGATCATGATCAGGTTGCCGATGGAGAAGTTAACCGCTCCGGTCTGATCGAGCAGGGCCTGCAAAAAAATAACTATCTGGTCTAACACGTTTCACCTTCCTTGGCCGATGCCGGCACGTGACCGCTGGCGTTTCTGGTTGCCACTTCAACTATTTGAGTGTCGGCTGCATCTTACGCACACCGATCTGATCTGAAACTAGGGGTGCCCCTAGGTTTGGAAGGCTCTTTTGACGCTCATGCTAAAGTGCAGATTCATCTCGAAACTGTTGATAGGAAATGTCCTTTGAAAGGTGTGTTCTTCGCGTGTAGCGCATACGCTCGGGCAGATACGTGGTGACGCCGCTGGCGCGAGTCGCCGCCTTGGCGCAACGAGCGACCAATAGCCCGGCGGCCGCCTTATGCCTTGCATTGGTGCTGGCGGCGCTGGTTGCGGCGCTCGACTTCGCCACCGGCTACGAGGTGCGCCTTGCCGTCCTCTACCTCATCCCGATCTCCCTGGCCACCTGGGCCGGAGGCTGGCGTGCCGGCATGCTGTTTGTCGCCTTGTCGGGACTTTTCTGGCTGCTCAGCTTCGGTTCCTCGCACCCGTATTCAGTAAAACTCCTGTTTTACTGGGAAGGCGTGGTGATGGTCGCGGTGTATATCGCCTTCGTTCTGCTGCTGGCACGCCTGCGTAACGCCTTGAGCCGGGCCGACGAGCGCTTCCTGCGGGTATTGGAAGAGCTGCATTCGGCGGTTTTCGTTACTGACCCCGCCAATGGCAAAGTTCTCTATGCCAACCAGAGCCTCGCACGCCTGATCAACGCCGACCCTATGGTCCTTGGCACGGATGAACTGAGCTTGCAGTTGGGGCTTGGAGATCTTGTCGCTGAAGGTTCGCGTTACGCGGACAACGAATCCAGCGATACCGGATTCGACTCGCGCGAAGTTCGTAACCCGACGAGCGGTCGCTGGTATCTGGTGAGAGTCGGGCAGATCCCCTGGGAATCCAGCCGTCTGGTCAATCTCCTGATGATCACCGACATCTCAGCGCAGAAACGGGCCCGCGCGATGAAGCAGCAGCACCAGGACATCCTGCACCAAACCGCCCGACTGGCCGCACTGGCCGAGATCTCCTCCTCGCTCGCGCATGAAGTCAATCAACCGCTGATGGCCATCGCCAGCTATAACGACGCCTGCCTGCGCATGCTTGAGGCTGGCACTTACGACAAGAACGATCTGGCCACCGCCCTGCAACGCGGCCGCGAGCAGGCACACCGAGCCGGCAAGGTCATCGGCCGGGTTCGCGAATTCATTCGCAGCCGGCGTCCGAGCCCGAGCCATTTCGACATCAACGCGCTCGCCCGCGAAGCGTTGGACCTCCTGGAAACTCAATTGGAGAGCAACGCGGTGACAACGGTGCTGTCCTTGTCCGATCAGCCACTGATGGCCCACGCGGACCGGACGCTGCTCATTCAGGTCGTCGTTAATCTGCTCCAGAATGCGATCGACGCCATGGCCAATACCGCCCCATTGGACAGGAAACTGGTGCTATCAACGGCCAGAGACGACGACGGAGCCATCGTCGTCTCCGTTTCCGACCACGGCGAGGGCATACCGGACTATATCGGCGAGCAGCCCTACACCCCGCTCTACACGACCAAGGAGCAGGGGATGGGCCTCGGGCTATCGATCTGCCGCTCGGTGGTCGAAGCGCATGGCGGCCGCATCGGGCACCGCGCGAATCCGGAGGGCGGATGCACCTTCCACTTCACCTTGCCGAGCGAGATCGAGTGATGGTTCAGAGCGAAAGCAGACCCACGGTCTTCGTCGTCGACAACGACGAAGCCGTTTGCGACGCCCTCGGAATGCTGTTGAGAGCGTCCGGCATGCGCGTTGAAACCTTCCTCTCCGCCATCACTTTTCTGGACGCCTACCACCCGAGCCGGGGCGGTTGCCTGGTACTCGACATTCGCATGCCCGGCATGAGCGGACTGGATCTGCAGGACGAATTGCACAAACGAAGGATTTCGATCCCGATCGTTTTTCTCACCGGGCACGGCGATGTTCCGATGGCCGTGCGTGCGCTGAAGAAAGGCGCGGTCGACTTCATCGAGAAGCCGCATGAAGAAGGACGTCTGGTTCTAGCCGTACTCAATGCGCTGCGCGTAGACGAGGAACGACGCAAGCAGGCCAACCGGCACGACGACATTTCACCGGAGCTCGCCAGCCGGCTGGCGACGCTTTCCGAACGCGAGCGCGAGGTACTCGAACACATTCTTGGCGGCAAGCCGACACGGCTGATCGCCGAAGAACTGCACATCGGTATCAAGACCGTCGAGTTTCACCGCGCCCGGATCAGGGAAAAGCTCGGTGTCGCCTCGCAGGCCCAGTTGTTCAGCCTGTTCATTCCTTCAGAGTAAGCAACGTCAGGATGCGCTTGGCCGCTCGTGCAGCAACAGGGCGAGCGCCATGCTGATGAAGGTGATTCCACACACGTTTTTCATGATGCGGTCGAATCGCGACGAACGACGCGCGAGAATGGCTTCTCGAAAATGCACGATGCCAAGCATCAACGAGACGTCCCAGAGAACCTGCATCGCGACAAAGGTGCCGCCGAGAATCAGAAGTTGACGCTGCATGGCACCGAAGGACGGATCGGCGAACTGGGGAATCATCGCTGAATAGAAAAGGATGGCCTTCGGGTTGGTCGTCTCCACCAGAAATCCCTGCAGCAGCGGGCCGAAGCGCCAGCGCGCCGGCGCAACCTCCGCAACCTCCGCGACCTGTGCAGTAACAGCGGGCGACGAACGCAATGCCTGGATGCCAAGCCAGAGCAGGTAAACGCAACCGGTGATCTGGAGCACCGTGTAAGCAACCGGTGCCGTATTCAGCAGATGCGAGACACCCAGCGCCAACGCCAGGGTAATCGCAAGTCCACCCACGCCCATTCCGATGGCGTTGCCAATGACTTCGCGTTTGCTGGCGCGACTCGCCACAGCCACCGCATAGGCGAACGATGGGCCGGGCATGGCCAGGATGAGCAATGACGCTCCGATGAAGGAAAAGTAGAGATACCAGTTCATGCGGTGCTCCCCGAGCAACGAGTGTGGCTTGAACAATAGCACGAAGCCCGGCAATCGACAGGAGCACTCCAAGCCCATCGCTCGCCAGAGCCCGTCAATTGGCCTTCTCAGACAGACAGGGCGCGAGAAGCGCATGCCTATTTGACTCCACGACCAATGCATCGGAGGTCCGCATGCTCATTGGCCTCCAGCGATCCCTGCAAACGCCGCACCCCGCGAAGTGGCGGGTATTTCGGCATGATAAGCAACGTTGGGCGTTTTTTTGATCTGGGCCATTTCCCGGTGAGTTTCGACGCCTTTATCATGTAAAGTTACAAACTCCTTGCTTTAATTGGTCGGCGGCAACCAACCCAATCGTGGTGATCCGTTTTCTAATGATGTGCGATGTTGAGGACTATCGAAATGCTTGATTTCCCAAACCCGGTCAGGACTGACAACGGATAGCAGGAACGCGTATGCCGACTCCAAAGCCATCCGTTGCCAGCCCATCCAGCCCGAGCAATTACCGCCTTTTCGAGAGGGGCGTCATTGCAGTCATCCTGATCGTTACCCTGACGGCGTGGACAATGCTGGCTGAGTTACGCCATCAGGCCGAAAGTCGGGCGAATATTTCCACGCAAAACCTGGCAAAGTCACTTGAACAGACCTTTGATGGACTGATCGACACCATCGACATCGCGTTGCTGGCCTCGTCCAATGAAATTGGCGAACACTTGTCAACCGGAGGCGTCGACAGCGAATCAGCCAACCGCATGTTGATCGAGATGCGGGAGCATATCCCCTATGTCGCTTACTTCAGAGCCACCGATGAATCAGGAAACATCCGCTATGGACCGGATGTTTTATCGCCCCCGGTCAACACCTCTGACCGCGATCATTTCATCCGGCTGCGCGACGACCCGAAACTGGAACTTGTTTCTGACAAGCCCTTTCTTGGACGAATCATCAAAAAATGGGTCTGGACGTTTGCACGGCGTATCAATAAAGCGGATGGCTCGTTCGGTGGCGTCGTCTTTGCCGGCGTCTCAATTGACGAGTTGAACAAGCTACTGGCGAAAATCAGGATCGATCCCGGCAGCTCAATTTCCCTGCGCGATGCCGAACTCCGCATACTTGCCCGATACCCATCGGACAGTCTGAGCAGCTTTCCAATCGGGGAAACGAATCGCTCGCAAAAGTTTCAGGAAGCGCTCGATCAGAACCCGCTTGAAGGCACGTACAGCAGCGGCAGCACGAGCGTCGACGGCATTGACCGGACCTATTCCTATTCCCGAAGCGCAAAACATGGCTTCGTCGTAAACGTTGGAATCGACAACGAGTCGGTTTTCAAGGCATGGCGCAAGCAGGCCTGGATTGTAGGCGCACTTGTCGTGTCGTTCATACTGGCACTGCTCGGGTTCATGCTTCTGGTTCGCCGCGCCTGGCAGCGACAGTCCGAGATGGCGGCTTCGCTTAAAGAAGCACAACGAATTGCCCATCTGGGCCATTTTTCCTATGACCTGCGTACACACAGCTGGACGAGTTCCGATATTTTCGACGAAATTTTCGGGCTGGACTCTGCCCACCCTCGCGACAGAGAGCACTGGCTGACACTGGCCGCCCCGAAAGACAGCGAGGCATGGGGAAAGCATCTGAACAGCTCCCTGGCGGATCACGCTCCTGTTGCCCATGAATTCCGGATCATCCGACGTAGCGATGGCCAGGAACGTTGGATCAATTGCCTGGATACGCTGCAACTCGACGAAGACGGAACACCATTGGCGCGGATCGGTACGATCCAGGACATCACCGAACGCAAACAGATCGAGACCGATCTTCGTATTGCAGCGGTTGCTTTTGACTCGCAGGAAGCGATGGTCATTACCGACCGGGATTCAGTAATCCTGCGGGTCAACCGAGCATTTGCCGAGAACACCGGGTACACCGCCGAAGAAGCCCTGGGCCAGAATCCGCGGCTGCTCAAATCGAATCGTCACCCACCGGAATTCTTCAAGACCATGTGGGACACCATCAACCGTACGGGCGGATGGCAGGGCGAGATCTGGGATCGCCGCAAGGACGGTGCCGAGTATCAAAAATGGCTGACCATCTCGGCAGTGAAGAGCGCCGAGGGAGCCGTAACCCATTACATTGGGGCGCAATTCGACATTACTGAACGCAAGAAGGCGGAGGAAAAAATCAATGAACTGGCCTTCTTTGATCCGTTGACGGGACTGCCGAATCGAACGCTTCTACTGGATCGCCTGAGGCAAACGATGACGGCCAGTTCACGCGACGGCCGATATGCTGCCGTGTTGCACCTTGATCTCGACAATTTCAAAACGCTCAACGATACGCTTGGACACGACATGGGCGACCTGTTGTTGCAACACGTGGCCAAGCGCCTGACAGCCAGTGTTCGCGAGGAAGACACCGTATCTCGACTGGGCGCAGACGAATTCGTGCTCATCCTGAAGAACCTGAGCCTGGTGGAAAGCCAGGCCGCGCGGCAAACCGAACTTGTTTGCGAAAAAGTCATTGCGGCAGTGAACCAGAACTATCTGCTCGAAAGCACCGTTTACAGTATGACGCCAAGCATCGGTGCCAGCGTTTTCGTCGGCCACCAGGCTGAGCTCGAAACCGTGTTGAAACAGGCCGACCTCGCCATGGGCAGAGCGAAGGAAGAAGGAGGAAATGCCGTTCGATTCTTTGATCCCGACATGGAAATTTCGGTACTAAAGCGCGCCGCACTGGAAAAGGATCTGCGCGAAGCGATCCAGAAGAAGCAATTCATTCTTCACTACCAGCCACAGATTGCGCGAAACCAACTCACCGGAGCCGAGGTTCTGGTGCGCTGGCAGCATCCACAACGCGGCCTGGTTTCCCCGGCTGAGTTCATTCCGTTGGCCGAAGAAACCGGCCTCATCCTGCCCTTGGGTCACTGGGTACTTGAAACGGCCTGCATCCAGCTTGCCACATGGGCCGCCAAGCCAGAAATGACGCACCTCACGATCGCGGTGAATGTCTGCGCCCACCAGTTCCAGCAAGCGGATTTTGTCGACCAGGTCATCACCGTACTCCATCGGACCGGTGCCAATCCACAGCGACTGAAGATTGAACTGACCGAAAGCATGCTGGTCGCCAATGTTGAAAAAGTGATCACCAAGATGCACGCCTTGAAGGCCGAGGGCGTGGGCTTTTCGCTCGACGATTTTGGGACGGGCTACTCATCATTGACCTATCTGAAACGCTTGCCGCTGGACCAGCTGAAAATCGACCAGTCGTTTGTTCGCGAAATCCTGACCAACGCGAACGATGCCGCGATTGCCAGGGCGGTCATCACGCTCGCAAGCCTGGGCCTCGGCGTCATCGCCGAGGGGGTTGAAACGGAAGCCCAGAGAGACTTTCTCGCCGGCTCCGGTTGCCCAGCCTATCAGGGCTATTTTTTCAGCCGACCGCTGCCGCTCGACGGCTTCGAAGCGTACGTGCAGCAGGCCGCGCTCCTAGCGGGTTCCGGGTTCGAAGGCTAAGGGCAACCAGAGCGCTAAATATCGATAGCCCGCCAAGGCTCGTCAATTGGCCTTCTCGGACAGGTAGGTCGCGAGAAGCTCATGCCCATTGGGTTCTACGGCCAGCACATTGAAAGGCCGCATGGCTATTGCCCCCCCGAGCTACTCGCGGCAACGGGGAAGACGGGCCAGCGATCCCGTACGGCGATGAGGTGTATAGAGATCCCACAACCCGTTGTTCAGGCTCGTGCCATCTATTGCAACCAAGGGGCAACTCAGTAGCGCAAGCGATTCGCCCCGTCACTTTCGATCACACCGAGAGTTGTTTGCGGCGGATTTCGCGATCATTGGCAAAACGTTCGATACCTTTGAGCAACCATTCTGTCGATAAATGTGATTCTTCGGTGATCTCGTTGAGCGGGCCGCCGGTACGCCATTGGTCGTCAAAGTCGCTGGTCATGGCATAGTCCTTGGAGACGGACGAACTGATCCAGTCGTACATGCTGCGGCGCGACATATTCGAAATGATCGTCGAATCCATCCAGTCCTTCATTGGCAGGATGCGGTCGCGGTAGCCTTGATCCTGCATCCTGAATAGCTCCGGGCTAACGCCGGCAACGATCTTGACGTTGATTCCGCGCTCGTTCAGCACCGGCAGCAACTTGATGACGTTGGACGTTGAGATGGTGCCCTGAACAATCAGCGTGCCCATCCTGGGTTTGCTGACATCAAAGTCACGGATCAGATACGCCCCCTTGGCCGCCATGCTGTAGTGCTCGATGCCGAGTGCTTCACGATCCGGGACCGTGATCGTCGGGCGGGTGAGATGCAGGGCGATGATCGGCTGCTCGGTCTTCATCGCGGCGGCAAGCATGCCGGGAACTTCGTTGAAATCGGTCGGGTACAGGTTGATGACTTTGCCATCGGGGAAAAGCTGCGTGACCGCCGGGGAGAATACGCCGTAGTGCGTGCGCGCATCCTCTGCCGTTTCGATCCCGGAGTGCCCCGCCACCCAAAGCACCTTGCCGTACTTGATCTCGCAACTCTGCGCCATCTGGCTCAGGATGCGCATTTCGCCGTACTTCAGATAACTGAACGAAGCATAGGTTGAACAAACGCCACAGAAGCCGTTGAATTCCTTGAACGGTTCGCTGGAGAAATTGGTCGTTGTCAGCGCGGCCATGATCGCGGAGTTGGCAAACTCGGTAATCTCCTGCGGAATGATGGCGCCTTCGATGTTCTTGTCACGCTCGTACCAGCCAAAATTCTTCTTGTCGCCAAAATCCTTGCCAAAATCGGCGACGTTCGTCGATTCAGCGAGGTCCGCAGCACACGCGAGGAACATCGGTCGGCCGTACTTTTCCTTGCACACCGAGTTGATGTAGCTGCCCCATTTGCCGAACGCGGCGCGGTTCGATTGGACGGTACCGGGCGCGACGAACAGTTCTGCGGGATAGGTCGACACATCAAACAAGGCTGCGTCGTTCATCGGGTTCTTGGCAAGGTCAAAGAGCGGCTTCGACGGTACGCTCGGTACGGCATCGGCGAGTGAGAGCAGCGTGTCAGTAATGTAGTCAACGAGCGCCTGATCCCGGCGCAGCACGTCAGTGACGGCCTTGAGGTTTTGCAGCGCCTGGGCGCTTTGGCCGGCGGCATCTGCCGGGGCAGGCTGGCCAAAGTTGGCAAAGTCCACGCCGTACTTTTCGGCAAAACCCTCCTTGGTCTTCCAGAACATGTCGCTGTTCATCTTGTGCGGCGAGCCGTGTGACTTGTTGTCAAACACACCGTAGCCACGACCCTTGCGCGTCTTGAAGTAAAGCATGCTCGGTGCGCTGGAGGTTTTCTGGCATTCGAACATGTCAAGGTAGCCTTGGGCCAGATCGCCCCAGACGGTGCCGTCGTCGGCCTTGAAAACGTTCCAGCCGTAGGGCTTGAACCAGTCTTCCGGCGTGCCATGCACTACGGCACTGGTGGGACGATCGTCGATGCCAAAATCGTTCCAGTCGACCAGGAAAAACAGGTTGCTCAGTCCCAGACCCCACGCCGAGTTCTTGGCTTCGTGGCTGGCGCCAGGGGTCAGGCCGCCCTCGCCTTCAAGGGCGACGACTTTCACATCGCCCGCCCCGGCACGTTTCAGGCCCAGCGCCTGCCCTGCGGCGGCGGGCAAGCCGTGGCCGGAAGGGCCGGTGTTCCATTTGAGGAACAAGGTCTTGCCTTCCATTTCAGCATGACCGGAGAGACCGCCGTGCTTTCTGAAGCGGGCGAGGTCTTCCTGGAAGACGGCAAATCGCTCTTCAAGTTTGTACTTGGCGTCCTTCGTCTGCTCGTACTTGATGCGGAACGCTTCGTCGAGAATCGCGAAGGTCGCGTAAATCAGCGGGACGCTATGCCCGGCGCTCAACACAAAACGGTCGCCGAAGGCTTTTTCGGGGTGGCGGATGTCCCAGCGATATTCGCCGCACAGCAGCAGGGCGATGAAGGCCTGAACCTTGGACCGCGCACCACCGGGGTGGCCGCTTTGACTGAAATTGACCATCAGGTCGATATTCTGGTCGACCATGTCCTTGATCTTTTCCCACTTGTCAAAATGGGCGGATAAAGCTGAGAATCTTTGTGCAACGGAGGGGCTTGCCATTTTCAGTACTCCTGAGTGCGATGCAAGAATGCGGTCGATCGAGGTTGATTTAGATTGAATTCGCCTGCACGGCGGTTGGACCGCGCAGGCGTCAAGGGAGGGACGCCTAGAGGCGGCTGCGAACTTCCTGGGCGACGTGTTCCGCCGTGATGCCGAATTTTTTATAGACATCGTCGACCGGGCCCGACGCGCCGAAGGTGTGCATTCCGACAAAACCGCCATCTTCACCGATGAAGCGCTCCCAGCCCAGTTTGCGGGCGGCTTCGATGGCCACCCGTGCTGTACCCCGGCCGATGATCCTGGCTTGGTACGCCGCATCCTGTTCCTCGAAGAGTTCCCATGACGGCACGGAAACAACTGCGGTCGGGATACCTTCGGCCTGCAACATGCCGCGTGCCTTGAGGGCGATGGCAACTTCGGAACCGGTCGAGAAAATCGTCGCCTTGCGCGCGCCGCCTTCTGCGTCAGCCAGAATGTAGGCCCCCTGAGCGGACAGGTTTTGCGTCACGTGTTCGCTACGCAAGGTCGGGATCGCCTGGCGCGAAGTAATGAGCGACGCCGGACGGGTCTTGCTTTCCATCATGATCTGCCAGCACTCGGCCATTTCAACGGCGTCGGCCGCGCGCAGCACGAGCATGTTCGGGATGGCGCGCAGCGAGGCCAGCATTTCGATCGGCTGGTGTGTCGGACCATTCTTGCCGATTCCGATCGAATCATGCGTAAAGAGGAACTTGGTCGGCAGCCCCATCATCGCCGCCATGCGCTGGGCAGGACGCTCGTAGTCGGAGAAGACGAGGAAGGTGATCCCGCAGGGAATGACGCCGCCGTGCGCCACCATGCCGTTCATCATCGCGCCCATGGCGTGCTCGCGGATGCCGTAATGAACATAGCGGCCACTGCGATCTTCCGGCGTAAAGGGCACCAATCCGTTCTTGTGCTTGGTGGCCGCTTCCAGGTCTGGCGCTCCGCTCATCAGTTCAGGGATGGCCGCGGAGAGCGCGCCAAGAATCTGGCCGGAACTGACCAGCCCAGGCTGTTCGGGTTTCTCTGCCGCCATGCGCTTTTTGTATGCAAGCAATACGTCCAGCCAGCCTTCAGGCAAATCGCCTGCGACGATGCGTTTGAATTCGGATTTCTGTGCGGGGTCGAGTTGTTCGACGCGCTCATTCCAGGCGGCGTACTCGCCTTCGCTGCGACGACCGGCGGTGCGCCAGGCATCAACGATATCCTGCGGAACGGTGAAGGGGGCGTGTGGCCAGTTGAGATGCTTGCGGGCGGCTTCAGTATCTTCCTTGAAAACGCGGCCACCGTGCGCAGCACGCGTATCCTCAATCCGCGGGATGCCAAAGCCGATCCTGGTACGGCAGGCAATCATCGTCGGGCGTGGGTCTTTCTTGGCGAGAAAGAGCGCGGCATCGACCGAGGCGAAATCCTGACCGTCGCAGTCGATCACATGCCAGCCGCTCAAGCGGAAACGGGCACGGACGTCGTCGGTGATCGCTTGACGTGTGGCGCCGTCGTCGGTCATCTGGTTGTCGTCCCAGAGGAAGATGAGTTTCCCGAGCTGGAGGTGTCCGGCCAGCGAAATGATTTCCTGGCCGAGGCCTTCTTGCAGACAACCGTCGCCCACAAGCGCGTAGGTGTAGTGGTCGACGATTCCTTCACCGAACCTGGCGTTCAGGAAAGCTTCTGCAACGGCCATCCCGGCCGCGTTGGCAATCCCCTGACCGAGCGGACCGGTCGTGACTTCGATGCCCACATCGAGATCGCGCTCCGGGTGGCCGGCACAGTGCGAGCCGAGTTCACGGAAGTTCTTGATCTGGTCAATCGAGATCTCTTCATATCCGGTCAGGTGCAACAGTGAGTAAATCAGCATCGAGCCATGACCATTGGACTGAACGAAACGATCACGGTCAAACCACTTCGGGTCTTTTGGATTGTATTTAAGGTGTCTGGTAAAGAGCGCAGTCGAAATGTCGGCACACCCCATTGGGGTACCGGGATGTCCATCGCAGGCACGCTCAATGGCGTCCATGGACAGGAAACGAATGGCATTGGCCATCAGGCGCGGATCGACGGTGTTCATAGAGCGATATCCTTTATGATCGACAAGAGAATAAGGAAGACGGATAAAAAAATCGGGCCGGGAAACAAGGAAAAAGCAGCGCAAAAAGTTCCCACCGGCAGCGACCTGCATGTCATTACTGCGGCCATGAGCACAGCATGGCCAGGCGAGCGATACGTCAGCGCCGGCTAACGCCCCCGCACCACTGCGCCGGACGATGCGCGATGACGTTGGCGACGACGCAGATCAGCCGGATGCTTGCGTGACCGAATCGCTTCAGCACTCTGATGATTCATTTCCAACCCTGTATCCGATGGACGCGCCAAATCGGCAATTCGATCAACCGACACCGAACAGGAATTTGGGCAAGGCCTTCGATAGCCAGGGGATGTAGGTCGTCATGAACAACACCACGATATTCATGGCCATGAGCGGCATGATGTGCTTGGTCATTCCGCCGATACTGGCCTTGCACAGCTTGGCCGCGACAAACAGGGTTCCACCGACCGGCGGCGTGTAGAGCGCAATGGACAGGTTCATCACCATGATCACGCCCATCAGCACCAGGTCGATGTTCATCGCCTGAGCCATCGGCAGGAATAGCGGAGCGGTCAGCAGCATGGCCGGCAGGGGTTCGATGAAAATGCCGAGCAGGAGCAGAACGATGTTGAGCAACAGCAGGAATTGCCACGGCTGGCTGGCTACCGACTGAATCCACTCAGCCAGCTGCATGGCAACCATCTCGGCCGTCAGCAGCCATGAAAGCACGCCGGTGGCCCCAATCACCAGCAGAACGGCCGCACTGGTCTGGAAGGCCTTGAGCGCCAGCGCAGGCAAATCACGCGGCGTCAGATCCTTGTACAGGAACAGCGAAATGACCAGACCATAGACGACCGCCACAGCCGCCGCTTCGGTCGGTGTGAAGGTGCCAGTCCAGATGCCGCCAACGATGATGACGGGCATCAGCAAGGCGGGTCCGGCGTCTTTGGTGACGGCCCAGATTTCCTTGGCGGAGGCTCGCTCCGACCCGCTGTCGCAACCGGTTTTCTTGCCGTAGATCACACAGACGATGGCCAACGCAAATGCGCAGATCAAACCGGGAATCACACCTGACATCGAGAGAATTCGCATCGACGCACCGGAAATGAAGGCGAATACCAGGAAAGGGATCGACAGAGGCATGAGCAGCGCCAGCGTTCCCGCAACCGAAAGCAGTGCGGCCGTGAAGTCCGGGTGATAGCCCTTCTCTTTCATGGTCGGGGCAACCAGCGAACCGATGGCGGCCGTGTCGGCGATGGCCGAACCGGAAACGCCACCGAACATGAGACAGGAAACAATAGTCACCACGCCCATGCCACCCGGCATCCAGCCGAACAGCGCACGCGCAAAGTTAACGATGCGCTTGCCGACACCGCCGCGTGACAGAAGCTCGCCGGCAAAAATGAACAGCGGTACGGCGATCAGAATGAAGGGCTCAACCCCGGCAATCAGATTCAGGAGTAGCGAATCGAGCTGGTAGGGAAGATCCTTGAAATAGACGATGCCCGCCGTCGTTGCGATCAGGGAGAAATAGAGCGGAATGCCGGCGAGCGCAATAATGAAAAACACGCCGAAGACTTGTAGGGTGAGCATTATTCGTCAACTCCATAGCGATCATCACGGGACTTGCCACTCAATATCTGGAGCAGGTCATACGCCACGAAGATCATGCCGGCGCCGCTCCCGATGGCCAGCGGCATGTATTGGTAGGACATCGGTATCTGCAGCACGGTCAGGATGTTGCCCCAGTTGTTTCCGACGATGATCAGGCCGTTCCAGAACAGAATCCCCAGAACCACAAAGGCGAAGAGTTGCACCGCAAAATCAACGACCAGTCGCTTCTTGCCATCGAGTTTGTCGATGAACTCGGTGATGGCCATGTGCCCCGAGCGGCGGATGATTGAGGCTCCGCCGAGGAAGGACACCCAGACCATCAGGAGTTCGCAGGCTTCGGTTGTTTCGGACAAGTCATGACCGGCCGCATGCGCACAAACATTGAAGAACACCAGAACGATCATGACGCCCGCCGCAACGACCAGCGCCCAATCGATCAATCGTGCCAGCAAGTGAATGGGCAACGCCTGCTTTGGCCCGCACGGCAACAGCTCGTGCGGCTTTTCAATCATTGTGTTATTGACCCTGGTCACAACTTATCCCCTCTCCGATTGCGAATGTTTTGCTTACTTTTTAACCGGCAATGCTTTACGCACTTCGGCGGCGTCGGCGAGGATCGAATCCGTATCGGCACCCCACTTGGCTTTCGCCTTCTCGTAGGTCGGCTTGACGGCGTCGCGGAAGGGAACGAGAGAAACGGCGTTGATCTTGGCGCCCTTCGATGCCATTTCTGCCAGCTGACCTTCCTCATCCTCCTTGACCTTGGCCCGATTCCACTCGCCGGCTTCCTGAGCGGCGCGAGCAATCGCCTTCTGGTCTTCCGGCGTCAGCTTGGCCCAGGTCTTTTCGGAGATGGCCATCGGGATCGGGCTATAAACGTGACGTGTCAAGGTCACGTTCGGAGCCACTTCGTAGAATTTGTTCGAGTAGATCGTATCGATCGGGTTTTCCTGCCCGGCGACTGCGCCCTGCTGGATCGCCAAATAAACCTCGGGCAAAGGCATGATTTGCACACCAAATCCGATGTCCTCAAGCAGCCAACGCATCATCTCGTTCGGGAAGGTGCGCAGCTTTTTGCCCTTGGCGTCGGCGGGCGTGTTGAGTGGGTCCTTGGTGGTCATGCAGCGGAAACCGGCTTCCCACGTCGCAAGAAAACGGAAGCCCTTGGCCGGTGCCTTGTCAAACTGCGCCTTCAGCCACTTCGATGAGTCGTAAAACTTCCAGCCCTGCTCATAGCTGTCAAACATGAAGGGCAGCATGGTGAGATTGAGAGTATCAATGTGCGGCGCGTAGGACCCGGTGGCCGAAACGGTAAAGTCGATACCTCCGGCAACGAGCTGTTCGATATTCTTCGGGTCGTTGCCCAGCTGACCGCAACAGAAGACATTAACCTTGTAGCGGTTTTGGGTGTATTCGGCGACCTTCTTCGCAAAAATCTGGGCTCCGGCCTGGCGCGCACCTTGTTGTTGATCGGTGTGGCTAAACTTGAGAACTGTTTGAGCGTAAGCGCCAGCTGCAAGGCTGAATCCTGCGGCGACGAGGGCGAAACGGACGAGATGCTTGTGGGTATTCATACAACCTCCATTCGATGATTTTCGGGTCGGGAGCAAATTAACTGGAAAGCGAATACGGGATACAGATGAATTTGAAGCAACAATACGCAGTACATCACAATAATTAATTGCGACTAAAGCCGGTAGATTTCCTTGGTGACCAATGACATCAATTCGTTATAGTTTTCCTCGGCCATCAGCTTTCGGTATTTCTTTGGATCGAGGGTGTTGACCAGATTCCAGATGCCCAGACTGACTTCAGCGTGGCGGTCAAAGAAGTCGATGACGTTGAATATCCGTGGCGAGGCATCGGTCGTGAAGTATTTGTTGTAGCCGTACTCCTTGGCCCAGAACAACAACTCGACGTAGTTCAGGAAGTGCCGACTACCGCCGACCAGATCCCAGTCCGCTTTGGTGTCGTTGTCATTGGTATGGATATAGACATCAAAGCCGGATTCAATGGTGGTGACGAGCATCTGCGCCGGGTTTTCCTGGCTCTGGATCGAATGGCCCAGATCGAGCGTGATGCCGGTATTTTTGTTGCCGATTTCCTTGAGCAGCAAGAGTGCCTTGGACGTACTGTCCAGTTGGCAATGCACGCGAACTTCGGAATACTTTGGTTCCAGATAGAGCGGAATTTCCGGCAGATAATCGGCCGCCTCACCGACCGTCTCAATCATGTATTTCCAGGCGGTCTGGTAATCAATCTGGAACAGCATGTCGTAGCCGTCTGAAAGCGGGCAGCACGTCACCAGCGGCGCGCCAACGGCTTTGGCAAAATCCTTGGCCCGTTTGATCATGGCGACGGCGTTGGCGCGAACTTCCCTGATCGGGCGGGAAAGGCTACCCGGAACAAACTGAGGGTCTCTTTTAACGTTGACGTTGATGGCCGCCCAGTTCAAGCCAAGTTCCTTCATCATCCCGTTGATTTCTTCGGGGGTCGAGGTTTCACTCGGAAACACCATTTCCACGCCATCAAAACCCTTGATCTGCTGAACCATCTGCAGCTTTTCGTAGGTCGTTTTTGGCAAGTTGTATTCACAGAACCGGTCCTGAGTCTTGCCGAGAAACGCAATGATCACACTCTGCTTCATTTCCTGCTCCTTGTCTTCGCTGCCTGCATAACCAGATCACTGGCAATTTGCTGAAATAGCCAACCGAGCCCCAACCGAACGTCGCCGAGCCAGCCACTCGCCTCAATGGATACGTTAGAGTATTCATTGAAACATGTCAACGTATACGTTAAAGTATCCAAAGATACATTTTTGCAAAGGAATGACGGCGATGATTCATGTACTGGCGACCGTGCCTGTCAAGGAAGGGTGTTTGCCTGACGCACTCGACTGCTATCGCTATCTGGTGCCGCTGGTCCTCGAAAAGGAACCCGGCTGTATCGAATACACGCCAACGCTGGACCACAATCTGGAGCTCCCGAACCAAAGCACCAATCCTGACCGTATTCTGGTTTGCGAACGCTGGCGATCCGAGGCGGACTTCCGTGCGCATCTGGCGATGCCGCATTGCGCCGAATTCCGCGCACGAATTCGGCCCTATCTGGCCGATTCAATCACGATCACTGCAACCCGACCAGCACTGGCATCGCCGTGAAAATTTCAATCCTGACTCGCGTTTGGGGTAATCTATGTATCCACTAACGTTCAAAACTGCAACGCCAAAAAAGATGAAAGCAGACAAGACTCCGCGTGGACCAAGCAAGGCGGCCTCACTGGTCGATCAGGTCTATCACGACATCCAGAACCGGATTCTCAACAACGTCTGGGGAACCGGGCACCGGGCGCTGGAACAGGAACTGGCCGAGGAACTGGGCGTCAGCCGCACGCCGATCCGAGAGGCTTTGGCCCGCTTGCAGCGAGATGGACTGGTCAAGGTCATTCCTCGGCACGGAATGATGGTACTTCCGATATCACTCAAGGATATCCAGGAAATACACCATATCCTGACGAGCCTCGAAGGGCTCGCAGTCGAACAGGCGGCATCAAGAAAATTGACGGCTCGCGAACTCGATTCGCTGGAGAAGTCCATTCAAAAGATGGACGTTGCGCATGAACGCTCCGACATCAAGGCGTGGGCTCAGGCGGACGAGCTTTTCCACTGCACGCTCGTCGAACTCTCGGGAAACAGGATACTGACCGAGGTGGTCGACAATTTCTGGGGCCGTGCCCAGCGCGCCCGCTTGACGATGCTGTCGTTACGGACAAGCACGGAAGAATCCACGAAGGAACACACCCAGCTGGTCGAGGCCATACGCCAAGGCGATAGCGCACTAGCGCGCGAGATCCTCGAAAACCATCGCAAGCGGGGCATCAAGGATCTGACGAAACTGATGGAAGAACAGCGAAACGTTCTGCAATTGCTTTGACTTACAGCTCATAAGCGACGGCTTTAGCGCCGGACAGCTTGCTCGGCCACTCGCAATCGGCAACAGGCCGCAGCACCTTGTCCTTGAAACTGAAAACGGACCGGCCTGAGACGCTCGTCAAATGGCGGTCTACAGCATGACCTGCCTGAAGACGCCCGTATTTATTGGCCTGCAGGCAATAGCCTTGTACAGCGCCAATCGACGGGGAGTTCATGCGGCCCGTTCCAGATTCAACGCCAACAAACGGCGCAGAATCTCCTCGTCGGCCAGGTCGGGCGTGTAATCGGCCCAGCCATACGCGGCGGCGACGGCCTGGTCGAGATCCTTGTGCGCCAGGTCAAGCCACGCTGGATGGGCGTTATAGAGCTTGGTCAGGGTGCGTTTCTTCAGCTCGGCTTCATGGCCGGGTTTGGCGACGGGGCGTTTGGGGAAGCCGGCTTTTTCCTCTTCCGGGGTGATCACCCAATCGACCCATTCAGCAGGGTTCAGCCAGTTTTCGCGCAATTCGTTGAGGCGTTGAGCGGCTGCGGCGATCCTCGCTTTTACCCCTTCCCCTTCAAGGGGAAGGTTGGGATGGGGATGGGGCTGGATTGCGCTGGCCTCAGTTTCTACCCCATCCCCACCCCGCCCCTCCTCTTGAAGGGGAGGGAGTGAGGAGGCAGTGTCGCGCGGCGTCAGGCCGGCGGGGAAGGGGAAGGTTTCGAAGCAGGTGGTCGGCGTGTAACGCGGTCGGTCTTCCAGTGAAGTGCCGAGGCGGAGCGACCAAAGTTCGTGAAAACGGGAATGCAGGATGCCGAAGGTGGTGTCGTCGGAACGGGCGACGACGACCACTTGCCCATCGCAGACCATTGGCGGTTTGATCCAGACAAAGAGCCGGTGTTTGGCAACGCGTGCCGTGCCTATGAATCGGTGCAAATTCCTTATAGCCAAGCGTAGGTCTGGAGCCGAGCGCGCATGCAACCACCAACGGTCGCGCTCCAATGGATTCCGTACCTCATCCCGAGCTGGCTTGACCCGCTTGAGCACGTATTCAAACGGCGTTTGGTAGCACGAAGCCTCCGCAAGGGGGCGATCAACACCAAAATCCACAATCCATGCATCCATAGGGCGGCGAGTGATATCGAGTCCATTGACCCACGGACATAAAACATCTCTATTCGGCTGCCCGTTTGGGTTGCCGCCAATTCTCAACCAAGCCCGCGCAGTTTCTCCAGGAATGTCAAAAGCCCCCTTCTTCATGCCACCGACGAATGAAACGCGACGGTTTTCCGGCAGAGCCTCGGCTCGGGTCAAGTCAAGATCCACACCCGCAGTCAAATCAGCGTGAATGGCAGACACCGCTTGCCCATCCAAGCGTACGTCATTCCGGCGAAGGCCGGAATCCAGTGCCGCGAAGCAGATCAACGATACGCGTACCGCTGCGCCTTCATTAACCCACACTTCGTCGCTCCATGCCTCGAAAATTCTGGCGGTATCGACAATGCGATCCAGCACTTTCCGGCTGGCACCGCCGCGAATAGAGTTGGTCGCGACAAGACCGGCACGCTGGCACTGCCCTGCCTCGATCTGGGCACGCGCCTTTTCAAACCAGTAGGTGACCAGATCGGCGCCGCCGGGAACGCGGCCTGCAAAGCGTTTGCGCAAGCGCTCAACGTTGGCTTCACCCAGTTCGCCGCGCATCATCTTGTCGCCCAAAAACGGCGGATTCCCGACAATCACATCCACCGCCGGCCACACCGCTTCGCTGCCATCCACATTGAGCAGCGCATCGCGATTCTCGATGTGGTCGAGCGTGGCGAGGATCGGGTTTCTGCGGCAGTCATAGCCGTTCTTCAGCATCCATTGAATTTCGCCGATCCACACGGTGACGCGCGCCAACTCGGCGGCGTAGCTGTTGATTTCGATGCCGAGGACGTTGGCCGGGCTGGTTTCGATGGTCAGCTGGCGGTGCAGGCCGAGCGCTTCGGCGTCGAGATTGGCACGGTGTTCAAGATCCTTGAGGGCGCGCAGGCTGAGGTACAAAAAGTTTCCGCTGCCGCAGGCCGGATCGAGCACGCGGAAGTTTTTCAGGCGTTCGAGGAAGCCAAGGAACAGCCCCTGCGCGTCCTTGTAGGCGGTTTGCGAGCCTTTGCCACCGTCGTGGTACTTGTGCAGCAGCGGGCCGATGCGTTCGCGGGCGTCGGCCCATTCGCGCGCCAGCGGCTCGACGATGACCGGGTTCACCAGCTTCATGATGGTGCCGGGGTCGGTGTAGTTGGCACCGAGCGGGGCGCGGATCTTCGGGTCGAGGCCGCGCTCGAACAGGGTGCCGAGGATGGCTGGTTCGATGGCGCTCCAGTCCATCTGGCTGGCGGCGTGCAGGGCGTCGACTTCGCCGTGTGTCAGTTCGATCTGCTGGACGTGGGCGAAGAGGCCGCCGTTGAACCAGGCGATGTCTTCGAGCAGGAAATCGCCGCCGGCCTGCATGGCGCGGAAGAGTTCGCCGAAGGCGTTGCTCAGCTTGACGGTGTCAGTGCCGCGCTTGTTGAGGATGCGCTGGAACAGCCTGGCCGGCAGCAGGCCGATGTCTTCCGCAAACATGCAGAACAGGCACTGAATGAGGAAGTGGGCGACGTTCTGGGGGTCGTGGCCGCGCCCGGTCATCGACTGGGCGATGTCGGCAAAGCGGCCGGCGGCGTCGGCGGTGATGTCGAGCACGGTGCGGCCGGGGCGGAATTTCTCGGGATCGGTGAACAGCCAGTGCAGCTTTTGCAGATTCTCTGGCGTGCCGATGTCGTCGAGCCGGATGGTGTGAGTTTCCGACGGCGTGCCGGTGAAGTGGGTGTGGATCTGCGTCACGTCGCGGTTGCTGGCCACCAGCAGCGGCGGGTTGTCGAGCGCCAGCGCGTAGGTCATCAACTGCTTGAGCGCGCCACCGAGGTCGCCACCCGGACCCTTGTTCTCCCAACCGAAATGCCCGCGCTTCCAGACATCGGCCCAGCCGTGCCCGGCACCGGTGCGCGTGGCACCGCGTTCGAAGCAGTAGTTGTCGGGATCGTTCGGCGGTTCGACTTTGAGGAGAACGCACAGATCGAGGAAGAAGGCTTGCGCACCGGCACGCTCGGAGAGCGGGTTGTCGCGCCATTTGGCGATGAACTGGGCGGGGGTCATGGGGCGATCAACCGGGTTGATTCAAAGCATGGAAGCATAACCGATGGTTTGAAATCAACGCCAGAAAACGTCGGCAAAATTTCGACGGGTGCCCCGCAGCAGGCGTCAAATGGCGATCTTCGAAGCACTACCTCCGAGAAGCTCATGAATAGTGCCTTTCAGGGCATGTCGAAACCGGGGAATCTATTTCCGAATTTTCCGGCGCACCGGTCAGATGCGGGTACAACTTTCCTTATTTTGTGAGCTATTAGGTAATTTATTGCTTTCTTTTAAACTTCATAACAAGTAATTACTATTATTCATATACTGAATAGCAACATGTTCTTAATACACAAGGAAGCCCAATTGACCGATCAACGCATTCTCTGGCCCGAGTTTCTTAAAGCAGTCAGGCACGAAGTCGTTCCTGCGCTCGGCTGCACCGAGCCCGTCTCGCTGGCGCTGGCGTCGGCGATCGCCAGCCGATACCTGGGGTCGACTCCCGAGCGAATCGACGCCAGGGTGTCGGCCAATTTGATGAAGAACGGCATGGGCGTCACCGTACCGGGGACGGGTATGGTCGGGCTGCCGATTGCGGCGGCCGTCGGGGCGCTGGGCGGCGATCCGGATGGCGGACTCGAAGTGCTGCGAAAGCTGACGCCGGCCATTGTTGAGGCCGGCAAGCAGATGCTGGCCGACAGGTTAGTGACTATCGAAATTGCGGATGTTCCGCACATTCTTTACGCGGAATCGCGTGTTTCAAACGGCGCGGACTGGGTTCGGGTCTGTATCGCCGACACGCACACCCACGTCGTTTTGATCGAGAAGAACGGCGAAACGGTTTTCAAGGCCGAGGCCATTTCTGCCAATAGCGCGGAAAGCTACTCGCTGGATGGCGCAACGGCGCGCGGCGTCTACGATTTCGCGACGACGGCACCATTGGCCGATATTGCCTTCATTCTGGACGCAGAAAAACTCAACTCGCGGCTTTCGCAAGCGGGCATGTCGGGCAAGTTTGGCTTGCATATCGGTGCCACGATGCAACGGCAGGTTGGGCGCGGCCTGTTTTCGGACGACCTGCAGTCCAGAATTCTGATTTCTTCTTCGGCTGCGTCGGATGCGCGAATGGGGGGCGCTGAGTTTCCAGCCATGAGCAACTCCGGATCGGGCAACCAGGGGATTGCCGCGACACTGCCGGTTGTCGTCGTCGCCGACTACGTGAAGGCTGATGAAGAAACGCTGGCGCGCGCCCTGATGCTCTCGCACCTGATGGCCGTCTACATTCACAGCAAGTTGCCCAAACTTTCCGCACTCTGCGCGGTAACCACGGCGGCCATGGGCGCGGCGGCCGGCATGGCCTGGCTGTTGCGCGGCGGCTACGGCGCGGCCAGCATGGCCATCTGCAGCATGATCGGCGATGTAGCCGGCATGATCTGCGACGGAGCATCCAACAGCTGCTCGATGAAAGTTTCGACCTCGGCGATGGCGGCCTACAAATCCGTGCTGATGGCGCTGGACAACTCCTGCGTCACAGGCAACGAGGGGATCGTCGATGACTCGGTGGACGCATCCATCGCCAACCTCTGTGCTCTGGCCAGCGAAAGCATGATCCATACGGATCGCCAGATCCTTCAGATCATGGTCGATAAACAATGCTGAGCCAATGCCAACGCTAAGCAATCAAAGGAAAGCCATGGACCGGATTGATCGAGACATTCTCGCCCTGTTGCAGGAAAACGCCGATCTGCCGCTGACCGAGATCGCCGAACGGATCAATTTGTCGTCAACGCCGTGCTGGCGACGCATCCAGCGCCTCGAAGAACAGGGTTACATCAAGCGCCGCGTGGCCTTGCTCGACCCGGTGAAGCTAAACGTCGGCGTGACCGTTTTTGTATTGCTCAAGACGAATCAGCACAATCAGGGATGGTTTGCCAAACTCAGCGCCACCATCAACGAAATTCCCGAGGTCGTCGATTTCTACCGGATGAGCGGCACCATCGACTATCTGCTGCGCGTCGTCGTCCCGGACATTGCCGCCTACGACGAGGTTTATAAAAAGCTGACGAAAGACATCGAGATAGCCGACGTCAGTTCCAGCTTTGCGATGGAGGAAATCAAGCACACAACGTCGCTGCCGCTCAATTATCTGGATGGGTGCAAATAGACATAGCCTGGAGATGCCCGTATTTATTGGCTTGCAGCCTGCCTCAAAAAAACGGGGAGCACTCGCTCCCCGTCTTTTTTGCGTAGTGAAACCGCGCCTTATTTCTTGATCGGGCCTTTCTTGATAAAGCCAAAGGGTTTGCCCATCGGAAGAATGACTCGGCCAAAGTAGCTGTTGAGAAACAGCGCACCCGCTGCATAGAAGCCAAACAGCGAAATCAGCAGTTCGGACCACGCCGCCAGCGGCGAAAACAGTTCGTGATTGATGCCGAGGATGGAGAAGCCAAGCGAAGGCAGCAGGACGTTGATCAGGACCAGGATGATCGCGAAGACCTTGTTGGCCTCAAACGACGCGACCATGATGAACATCGAAAAGAAGAAATAGCCGAAACAGGCATAAGCCAGTTGCCGAACGTCGGCCTTGGGATCAACCGGACCGAACCAGCCCTGGCTGATCGCCCAGTGCATGGCAACGGCGGCCCAGAACAGGCCGTACACACCCAGAACGATGGAACCGAAATAGTTGTTCTTCTTGAAGTCGACGGTGGACGCCCAGATCTGAGCGGCGGAACCGAGGAACAGCGCCCACGGGATGAGGTAGGTCGATCCCGTGGTCCAGCCCATTTTCTGCGTGGAAGCGACAAAAGTCACCATGGCCAACCCGAACACGCCCAGAGCGGTGGGGTCGGAAAGGATGATCTTGGTTTCAGTTACGGTGGTTGGCGGAGCTTGGTTCATGGCATGTTTCCTTGATTGGCCGATGGTTTATTAAGTTGGATGAAAAAAAGCAGGGAGAAAAGTACGGTCGCTGCTCGTGACCTTGTTCTTATTTATTGAGGAAGCAGCGCGCCGGAAAATGGGTTTCTTCGTGTGCCCTGAAACGCAAGGATTGCGCTTTCAGGCCAGCGGGGGAGAAAAAACCCGGATTTTGCCATGTTCCGGGGGAAAAACTCAACTTTATCCGCTAATTAGGAGACTTTTCCGGCCCTAAGCTGATCGGGATCGGTTCAAGTTTTCTGGACAAAAGCCGTTAAGTGGTTTGATTCACTGAAATAGCTTGAAAACGAAATGAGAATCCCCAACGAAGCCCTGCCCTTGTATCGCCGGGAAAACGAGAGCAAGACGCCGGCCGATGCCGAAGAAAGAAACGCCAAGCCGGTCAACGGCGCGGCCAGGATTCGCTCTGCCTTGTCGAACCTGTTACCCGGGCAAAGGCACGCGGACAAGACGGATGAGGATCTCGCCGAAGAAGGTGTTGCCATGCACCACAAGCGCCGCCTGTCTCGTGCCAAGTCGGACAACTCGGAGCGCCGTCAGGAGGAACGACGAAAGGCAAGCCAGCCGATCCTGCTCGACACCCGCGCAACGCAGAGCCCTCGACGATCCGCGCGGACTACGACGATCAACATCAAGATCTGAATTGCGGCAGAGACCTTAGGATACCTGGCAAAGCACCCGTCACACCGGTGAATACCGGTGTCCAATTCGTCGACTTTCCTGGATTCCGGCTTTCGCCGGAATGACAACTTAAACGACGATCGTCTGCGCTTCGCCGTCAGCGCGCGCTTCGATGCGACCGATTTCGACCGCTTTCTCGCCTGCGGCATGCAGAAGTTCAAGCGCTTGCTGAGCATTCTCGCGAGACACGATCACGACCATGCCGATACCGCAGTTGAAGACACGGTGCATTTCGCTTTCGACGACATTGCCTTCGCTCTGCAGCCACTGGAAGAGCTTCGGACGCGGCCAGGTCGACTGGTCGATGACAGCCTTGACGGCTTCTGGCAGGACACGCGGAACGTTTTCGGTAATACCGCCGCCCGTGATGTGGGCCATGCCTTTGACCGGCAGCACCTTCATCAGCGCCAGCATCGGCTTCACATAGATTCGGGTCGGTGCCATGATGGCATCGGCCAGCGATTTTTCACCATCAAACGGCGCATCGAGATCGGGATTCGAACGGGAGATGATCTTGCGTACCAGCGAGTAACCGTTGGAGTGCGCCCCGGACGACGACAGGCCAAGCACCACGTCGCCGGGAACGATGTCCTGACCGGTGATGATTGCCGATTTTTCAACCGCGCCGACGGCAAAGCCCGCCAGGTCGTATTCGCCTTCGGGGTACATGCCCGGCATCTCGGCCGTTTCGCCGCCGATCAGCGCACAACCGGCATATTCGCAGCCTTTGGCAACGCCCTGGATGACGCTGGCGGCGGTATCGACGTCCAGTTTTCCACAGGCAAAATAGTCGAGGAAAAACAACGGCTCGGCGCCCTGCACCAGAACATCATTGACGCTCATGGCCACCAGATCGATGCCCACCGTGTCGTGCCGATTGAGGTCGAACGCCAGTTTGAGCTTGGTTCCCACGCCGTCAGTGCCGGATACCAGCACCGGCTCCTTGTAACGCTTCGGCACCTCGAACAGCGCGCCAAAACCGCCCAGGCCGCTGAGCACGCCTTCGCGCAGCGTCTTCTTGGCAAACGGCTTGATGCGTTCGACGAGTTCGTCACCGGCGCTGATATCAACGCCGGCATCGCGATAGGAAAGGGATTGCTTGGTCATGGTGGAGGTCGTCCCGAACGAGGCTTGAAGGTAGAAGAAAGGCGGCGCGGTAGTGGTAAAATCCGCAGCTTCTTTTTGCAAAGTCGGAATTTTATCCGAAATAGCCGTTTCGCGTGCTGCTCGCCCCGTTGCCCGCACCATCGCCAGCGGCTCCCTCACAATGCGCCAACTGATTCTCGATCTACTGCCGGAAGCCCCTCCCTGTCTCGATAACTTTGTTGCCGGCGGCAACGGAGAAGCCCTGACTGGCCTTGCCGCCTGGCTGGCCCCGGACTGCCGTGAACCTTCGCTGTTGCTGTGGGGCGAAGCCGGTGCCGGCAAGACGCATTTGCTGCGCGCCAGCGATGCCCGCTACAGCGATGCGGCAGCCGATCCCGACCTGGCGCAACTCGATGAAAGCGCGTCGTTTCATGCCGTCGATGGCGTCGAAGCACTGAGCGAACACGGCCAGATTGCCCTCTTCAACCTGTTCAATCGCCTGCGCGCATCAGGCGGCCGCCTGCTCACCTCGGCCAGCCAGCCGCCACGGCAACTGCTGTTGCGCGAGGACCTGCGCACGCGACTCGGCTCCGGCCTGATTTACCGCCTGCACGCGCTGACCGACAGCGAGAAAATCGAAGCGCTCACCACGCAAGCCAGGGCGCGTGCCCTGCGCCTGCCGCCGGACGCGCTCAACTACCTGTTGGCCCATGCGCCGCGTGACATGCGCAGCCTCGCCGCCCTCCTCGCAACGCTCGACCGTTACTCGCTGGAGCACAAGCGCGCCATCACCATGCCGCTGCTGCGCGAAGTTCTGCACGCCGCCCTGAACTGAACACGTATCCGAAAACAATCACGAAAGATCGTCATGCAACTCGCTTTATTCGACCTCGACAACACCCTGCTTTCCGGCGACAGCGACTATGAATGGACGCAACACCTGGTCGACTCCGGCGTTCTCGACCACGACCTCTACGAAAAACGCAACGCCGAGTTCTACGAGCAGTACAAGGCCGGCACGCTGAACATTTTCGAGTTTCTCGATTTCCAGCTGCAACCCCTGGCCAACAATTCCCGTGCCGATCTTGAAATCTGGCTCGGCGATTTCATGGAAAAACGCATCCGCCCGATGATCAAGCAGAAGGCGCGCGACCTGGTCAAGTTCCACCAGGACAACGGCGACCTGTGCGCCCTGGTCACCGCCACCAACAGCTTTGTTACCGGCCCGATCAGCCGCGAATTCAACATTGAGCACCTGATCGCCACCATCCCGGCGCATGAAAACGGCCAGTTCACCGGCCTGCCACGCGGCACGCCGGCCTTCCGCGAAGGCAAGATCGCCCGCGTCGGCGACTGGCTTGAATCGCTTGGGTTGTGGTGGGGCAACTTCGAGCGCAGCTGGTTCTACAGCGACTCGCTCAATGACTTGCCCCTGCTCTCACTGGTCAGCGACCCGGTGGCCGTCGATCCCGACAGCACCCTGCGCGCCCACGCCGAAAAAGCGGGATGGACGATCCTGAACCTGCACGGCTAGCCGTCCTCCAAATGCTTATAAGCAACTGATTTTTTGAAAACAATCCGTTATCATTACGCACTTTTGCTGTATCGCAACATAACAAGAAACGAGCGATGATTCGCAAATTCATATCCCGCGTCCTCGGACGCAAGACGCCGGGCATCTCCGGCGAACCCGCCGTCCTCGGCGTCAGCAAACACGGCATCCGTCGCGAGGACATCAGCAGCGGCAGCCGGCGCACCGTCGAAACACTGCAGGAACACGGCTACAAGGCCTATGTGGTCGGCGGTGCCGTACGCGATCTGCTGGCCGGCATCAAGCCCAAGGACTACGACGTCGCCACCAACGCCACGCCGGAACAGGTTCGCCATTGTTTCCGCCGTTCGCGCATCATCGGCCGCCGCTTCCAGATCGTGCATGTGATGATGGGTTCCGAAACCATCGAGGTCACCACCTTCCGTGGCCACCACGATGAACACAGCGGCAGCAAGGCGCAGACTGATAGTCAGGGGCGTGTCTTGCGCGACAACGTCTTCGGCAGCGAAAAGGACGACGCGGCGCGGCGCGACTTCACGGTCAATGCGCTCTACTTCGACCCGAACTCAGAAACGATCATCGACTACCACCACGGCGTGGCTGATCTGAAGCAGAAAACCCTGCGCATGATCGGCGACCCGAAAACCCGCTACCGCGAAGACCCGGTGCGCATGCTGCGCGCCGTGCGTCTGGCCGCCAAGCTGAGCTTGACTATCGATCCGGAAGCCAGCCAGCCAATCCGCGAACTGGCCGAATTGATCGAAAACGTGCCGCCCTCGAGGCTGTTTGACGAGATGCTCAAGCTGCTCACGTCCGGCTACGCCGTGAAGTGCGTGACCCAGCTCCGCGCCGAAGGCCTGCATCATGGCCTGTTGCCACTGCTCGACGTGATTCTCGACCAGCCGCTCGGCGAACGCTTCGTCATGCTGGCACTGGAAAGCACCGACCAGCGCGTGCGCGACGGCAAGCCGACCTCGCCCGGCTTTCTTTTCGCTACCCTGCTCTGGTACGAAGTTCTGGCTAAATGGGAGATTCTCAAGGCTGGCGGCGAACGCCCGATGCCGGCGCTTTTCCTGGCCATGGACGAAGTACTCGACGTGCAAGCCGAAAAACTGGCCATCACGCGCCGCATCGCCGGCGACATCAAGGACATCTGGTCGATACAGCCACGATTCGAACAACGTTCCGGCAAACGCCCCTACGGCGTACTCGAACAGCCGCGCTTCAAGGCCGGTTACGACTTCCTGCTGCTGCGCGCGGAATCGGGCGAAGTCGACGCCGAACTCAGTCAATGGTGGACCGACTTCATGAACTGCGACGGCGACACCCGTGCCGCCATGTTGCAACCGCAAAAGCCGGACGAAGCCAAAAAGCGCCGTCGTCGCAAGAAGCCAGCGGCCAAACCTGCCGCCACAGGATCAGCGGACTAACTTGAGTCTCCCGATGCACCTCGCCTACGTTGCGCTCGGCGCCAATCTGGCTGAGCCGGTTGAACAGGTTCGCGCCGCCCTCGTGGCGCTGACCCGACTGCCGGAATCGCGCCTGCTACGCGCCTCGTCGCTTTACCGCACGGCACCGGTCGGCATTCACGGCCAGCCAGACTTCATCAACGCCGTCGCCGCCCTTGAAACGACGCTTTCACCGCAGGCGCTGCTCACCGCCCTGTTCGCCATCGAAGCGCAATTCGGCCGACGCCGCGATTTTTTCCGCGCGCCGCGTACGCTCGACCTCGACCTCCTACTTTTTGACGACCAGGTCATCGACAGTCCACAACTTCAGTTACCTCATCCGCGCATGCACTTGCGCGCCTTTGTGGTCGTGCCGCTGGTTGAAATTGCTCCGAACTGCCGCATTCCCGGACGCGGCAGCGCTGCGGCATGGCTGCCCGCCGTCAGCATGCAACACATCGAAATACTGGCTTCGTGAACCCACACGAACCTGAACTTGACGCACAATGGGCCGCTCTGTGTATGCTCCTTGCAGACGGACTGATCCGTACTTCAAGCTGACTGACGGTAACTCGCTCATGAAAAAAAGTCTTCTCGAATCTGCCCGTTACATCGCGGTTGAAGGCCCCATAGGCGTTGGCAAGACCAGCCTTGCCCGTCGCCTGGGCGATCATCTGGAAGCGGAACTACTGCTTGAGCGCCCGGAGATAAACCCCTTCCTGTCGCGGTTCTATCAGAATCAGGAACGCTACGCGCTGCAAACCCAGCTTTTCTTCCTCTTTCATCGCCTGGATCAGTTGCACGAGTTGGCGCAACCGGAGCTTTTCCCGCGCAAGGTCGTCAGTGACTATCTACTGGAAAAAGACCCGCTTTTTGCTGGGCTGACCCTGAGCGACGATGAATACAAGTTGTATCGTCAAATTTACGACCGCGTGTCACTGCAAAACGCCGCGGTCCCCGATCTGGTGATTTACCTGCAGGCGAAACCCGAAACACTGGTCGCCCGCGTCCGTAAGCGTGGCATCGACATGGAGCGCAAGATCAGCGATGACTGCCTGATCCTTCTGGGCGAAAGTTACACGCGCTTTTTCCACAACTACACGGCCGCGCCAGTGATGGTGGTCAACGCTGAACATCTCAACTTCGTCGACAACGACGATGATTTCCAGTTACTCGTCCAGCGCATCGAGTCCATGCGCGGACATCGCGAATACTTCAATCGAGGGGATTAACCCGTGTCCGTACACACTTCAACCCGGCGACTCACGCATTTTGATTTTGCGAAGATGCGTGCCGCCGACGAAAAAATAGCCATGCTTACCTGTTATGACGCGAGTTTTGCGCATGCGTGCGAAACAGCCGGCGTCGAATCCGTCCTGGTCGGCGACTCGCTGGGCATGGTGCTGCAAGGCCACGACTCGACGCTGCCGGTAACAATTGCCGATATCGCCTACCACACCAGTGCCGTGGCGCGCGGCTGCAAACGCCCGCAAATCATCGCGGACATGCCTTTTGGCAGCTACCAGGAAAGCCCGCCGCAGGCATTTCGCAATGCCGTGGCGCTGATGACGGCTGGCGCGCAGATGGTCAAACTTGAAGGCGGCGTCGAGATGGCCGAAACAACGCGCTTCCTCACCCAACGCGGCATCCCGGTGTGCGCCCATGTCGGCCTGACCCCGCAGTCCGTACACCAACTTGGCGGTTATCGCATCCAAGGCAAGGATGACACCGGCGCGGCCAAGCTGGTCGCCGACGCGCTCGCCCAACAGGACGCTGGCGCGTCACTGATCGTCCTTGAAGGCATCCCATCAACGCTGGGTGCCGAAGCGACCGCCCGACTCGACATCCCGACCATCGGTATCGGTGCCGGCAAGGACTGCTCCGGGCAGGTGCTGGTTATGCACGACATGCTGGACGTCACGCCAGGCAAGAAAGCACGCTTTGTCAAAAACTTCATGGCCGGGCAAACGTCCATCGCCGCCGCCTTAGCCGCCTACGTCGCAGCGGTCAAGGACGGCAGCTTCCCCGCGCCGGAACATTGTTACTAATTTAGAAAGCGAACCACCAAGTCACCAAGAACACAAAGAATCACCAAGAAGTTCGATTTTTATTCTTGGTGAAACTTGGTGCCTTGGTGTCTTGGTGGTGAAAAACTCATGATCATTCAATCTTCAATCGCAGATTTGCGCGCCGCCCTCAGAAATTGTGGCCGCCTCGTTTTCGTGCCGACTATGGGCAACCTGCACACGGGTCATATTTCGCTGATGACGCAGGCTCGCGAGCAGGGCGAGACGGTGGTTGCCAGCATCTTCGTCAATCGCTTGCAATTTGGACCGAACGAAGACTTCGACAAATATCCACGCACCTTTCAGGAAGATTGCGAGAAACTCGAAGCCGCCGGCGTCGATGCTCTTTTTGCGCCAACCGAGGCCGATCTCTACCCCGAGCCACAGCAATACCAGGTCGACCCGCCCGATATCCAGAATCAGCTCGATGGCGAATTCCGTCCCGGCCACTTTCGTGGCGTCGCTACGGTCGTGCTCAAGCTGTTCAATATCGTACAGCCGCAGGTCGCCGTTTTCGGCAAGAAGGACTACCAGCAGTTGATGGTTCTGCGCAACATGACCCGTCAGTTGGCGCTGCCCATCGAAATCGTCGGTGGCGAAACGGTGCGTGCCGACGACGGACTCGCGCTTTCCTCGCGCAACGGCTACCTGACGCCGGCCGAACGTGCCGAAGCGCCACGTTTGAGCCGCGTACTGGGCAGGATTCGCGATGCTGTTGTGAGTGGCGAAGGCGATTTTGCGAAACTGGAACGTGAAGCGGCCGCCGAACTCAACGCCAATGGGTGGAAAACCGATTATGTTGCCGTACGCCAGCAATCCGATCTGCAGCTGCCACAACCTGGCGCGACCGAACTGGTGGTGCTGGCGGCCAGCCGCCTCGGCATTCCACGGCTCATCGACAACCTCGAAATCCTGGTGGAAAGCCGACCTTGACACCCTCGGGATTGCGACTAAAATGCCCGTCCCCATTTCTATTTGTCCGAGCAATTCCATGCAGAGAACGATGTTGAAGTCGAAGATCCACCGCGTAACCACCACCCACGCTGAATTGCACTACGAGGGGTCCTGCGCAATCGACGAAAACCTGCTTGAAGCCGCCAATATCCTTGAGTATGAACAGGTGGACATCTGGAACATCAATAACGGTGAGCGTTTCACCACCTACGCGCTACGCGCGGAGCGTGGCTCGGGCATCATCTCGGTCAATGGGTCCGCCGCACGCCGCGCCGCGCCAGGCGACCTGCTGATTATCGCCAGCTTTGCCGAATACGATGAAGCCGAAATCGCGAAACATGCCCCATCGCTAATCTATGCTGATGCGCAAAACCGCATCGCTCGAACCGGAAACAGCATTCCGACTCAGGTGGCCTGACCACCACTCGCCTTCACGTCAAAAGGCCCCGCAGGCAAACCTGCCGGGGCTTTTTTGCGCCCGTAAGAAACAGACCTTGAGACCCAGTTGTATTGCCACATTCATTGGCAATTTAGCTAGAATGGACGTTTCCCGCCGCTAGAAACCGTGCTCAAAGAACGCACACACTCTCGGCGACTCTATTTCCAGAAATCCTGTTTTTTAATTTTTCAGAAAGAAAGGTCATTCCCTCATGGAACGCATTTTCAATTTTAGCGCCGGCCCGGCCACACTCCCCGTCGAAGTCCTCGAAAAAGCGCGTGACGAACTCCTCAACTGGCACGGCTGCGGCATGTCGGTCATGGAAATGTCCCATCGCGGCAAGGAATACATGAGCATCCACGCCGAAGCCGAAGCCGACCTGCGTGAACTGCTGGCCATCCCCGCC
>JBBQAT010000017.1:0-45937 GCA_038316625.1 Burkholderiales bacterium | reverse complement strand
ACATTCAGGACTGGTGCATTTCGCGGCAGCTGTGGTGGGGCCACCAGATTCCGGCGTGGTACGGCGACAATGGCGAAATCTTCGTCGCCCACGACGAAGCTGAAGCCAAGACGCAAGCCGCAGCCGCCGGCTATACCGGCGCGTTGAACCGTGACCCGGACGTGCTCGACACCTGGTATTCCAGCGCCCTGTGGCCCTTCTCGACGCTCGACTGGACGCCGGAATGGCCCGCCAAGTCGAACGACGCGCTCGACCTCTACCTGCCGTCGACGGTGCTGGTTACCGGTTTCGACATCATCTTCTTCTGGGTGGCGCGCATGGTCATGATGACCAAGCACATCACCGGCAAGATTCCGTTCAAGCACGTTTATGTGCATGGCCTGATCCGCGACGCGGAAGGCCAGAAGATGAGCAAATCCAAGGGCAACGTGCTCGACCCGATCGACCTGATCGACGGCATTGATCTTGAATCGCTGGTCAAGAAGCGCACCGTTGGCCTGATGAACCCCAAGCAGGCGCAGCAGATCGAGAAACGCACGCGCAAGGAATTCCCGGAAGGCATCGCCGCCTTCGGCACGGACGCCCTGCGTTTCACCTTCCTCTCGCTGGCCAGCCCCGGCCGCGACATCAAGTTCGACCTGCACCGCTGCGAGGGCTACCGCAACTTCTGCAACAAGCTGTGGAACGCCACACGCTTCGTGCTGATGAATACCGAAGGCCAGGATTGCGGCATCGAAGCCTGCTCGCCCGACCAATGTTCGACACAACTCGACTTCTCCTTCGCCGACCGCTGGATCGTCAGCAAGCTGCAGCGTACCGAAGCCGAGATTGCGCCGCACTTTGCCGACTACCGTTTCGACCTGCTGGCCCGCGCTATTTACGAGTTCATCTGGGACGAATTCTGCGACTGGTATCTGGAACTGGCCAAGGTGCAGATGCAATCCGGCACGCCGGAACAGGCCAGAGCAACGCGCCGTACGCTGGTTCGCGTGCTGGAAACCGTGCTGCGACTGGCGCATCCGCTGGTACCCTTCATCACCGAAGAACTCTGGCAGGCCGTTGCCCCACTCGCCGGCAAGAAGACGCACGAGTCGATCATGCTCGCCGCTTACCCGAAAGCGCAGCCCGAGAAAATCGACGAGGCCAGCGAAGCCAAGGTTCAGCAACTCAAGGACTTCGCCTACGCCTGCCGCAACCTGCGCGGTGAGATGAGCCTGTCGCCGGCGCTCAAAGTGCCGCTGATCGCCAGCGGCAACGCCGACGAACTAGCCGGCTTCGCGCCCTACCTCAAGGCGCTGGCCAAGCTCTCCGACATGCAGATCGTCGACGTTTTGCCGGACAACGCCAACTCGCCAACCGCCGTTGTTGGCGAAACGCGATTGATGTTTAAGATCGAGATTGACGTCGCCGCCGAAACCGAGCGCCTGAGCAAGGAAATCACCCGCATAGAAGGCGAGGTCGTCAAGGCCAACGCCAAGCTCGGCAACGAAAGTTTCGTCGCCCGCGCCCCGGCGCAGGTTGTCGAGCAGGAGAAGAAGCGGCTGGCCGACTTTGCGGCGACGCTTGAAAAACTCAAGCCGCAACTTGAGCGACTCAAACGCGGATAAGCCACCCACATCTCCGCTTCAGGCATTGAGGTGACAACACTTCTCGTCATGGCCGCCGGCATGGGCTCGCGCTATGGCAGCCTGAAGCAGATGGACGCCATGGGCCCGCATGGCGAGACGGTGCTTGATTATTCGGTGTTCGACGCGCTGCGCGCCGGCTTTCGGCGCGTCGTCTTCGTTATTCGCGCAAACTTCGCCGAAGCCTTCAAATCCCGAACCGCCGCCCGCTACGGCGGGCGCATTGAAATCGACTACGCCTATCAGGATTTGCACGACCTGCCACAGGGATTCTCCGTACCGCAGGGCCGAGTCAAACCCTGGGGAACCCTGCACGCCGTTCTCGCCGCACGCGACCAATTGACCGAAGCGTTTGCCGTCATCAATGCCGACGACTTTTATGGCCGCGATGCGTTTGAATGCCTGGCGCGGTTCCTGGGCAAGGAAAATCCCGCCGGGCAAGGGCCGGATCATTTCGCCATGGTCGGTTACAAGATCGGCGCCACGCTGTCCAGCAATGGCGGCGTCAATCGTGGCATCTGCCGGGCGCAGAACGGTTTGCTGGTTGCCGTCGAAGAGCACAAGGGTATCGCGGTGGAGGCCGATGGTGTCTGCCGTGGCACCAACCTAGCGGGAAAAAAGGTGCAGATCCCGACCGAGGCCATTTCGTCCATGAACACCTGGGCCTTCACACCCGCCATCCTCCGTCACATGTCCGAGCATTTCACCGCCTTCCTCGAAGCCCATGGAACCAGCCTGACCTCCGAGAGCTACATCCCCGATGTCGTCGACAGCCTGATCCGCAACGGAAAAGCGGACTGCCGGATACTGGAAACCGACAGCCTCTGGTTTGGCGTGACCTACCCGCAGGACCGCGTTCATTGCCAAGAGAGAATTCGCCAATTGATCACCTCAGGCGACTACGAAGCAGATCTCTGGAAACCGGGCCGCAACGCCTGAAACCCATCTTTTTTGCCACAAAAACACAGCAATCCAAAAGTAATACCCCGGCGTGCTGCAATTGTCTTGCAAGCCGAACTAATTGCTATTAGCGTGGTGGTTTGAGTACAAAAACGAGTGGTATGCAACGTCGAATCCGTCATGCGTACCGTGTCCCCCAGCCTGTTGGAGAATCAAAATGAAAACAACGTGCAAGATTCTGGTTGCGCTGACCTTTGGCGCAATGATCAGTACCCAGGCCATGGCCCAGGCCAAGGTCACCATCTACACGGCGGCCCCGCAGGAGCTTATCGACAAGGTCATCCCCTCCTTCGAGAAAAGCGCCAATGTCAAAGTCGATCTGATCAAGGGGGGGTCGGGTGATCTGATCAACCGGTTGAAAGCCGAAAAAGGACGCCAGACGGCCGATGTGCTGTTCAGCGTTTCAACAGAGGTTATTGAGTCCAATGCGGGTCTGTTCACCAAGTTCACGCCGGAAAACGCCAAGTTCATGGCCAGCGAGTTCAAGGTGAATGACGCAGCCGTACCGTTCACTGCGGTGGCCACCTCGTTCGGTGTCAACACCAAGTTATTGACTCCCGCCCAATACCCGAAGACCTGGCTGGATCTGGCTAATCCCATTTACAAGGGCAAGATTTCGGCCGCGCGTCCGGACAAAGCGGGGTCCGCATTCATCCAGCTCGGCATCCTCCTGCAACTCTATGGCGAAGAAAAAGGCTGGGAACTCTACGCCAAGATCCTCGATAACACGATCCTCTCCAACAGTTCCGGCGCCGTGTCGAAGTTCGTCAACGATGGCGAAGCGTCCGTGGGCCTGTCCAATGAAGACACCCTGCTCAGATACAAAGTGGGCGGCGGCCCGGTTGAACTGATCTACCCAGCCGATGGCACCTCCGCAATCGCCGATGTCATGGCGCTGACGGCCACACCGATCAACGCCGAGGGCGGCAAGGCTTTCATCAATTTCATGCTCTCACGTGAAGCGCAGGAAGTCGTTGATGCGGCTGGTCGCCGCCCTGTTCGTGCCGACATCGTTTCCAAGAATGCCTTGACGCCCTTGAGCAAGCTCAAGCTGGTCAAATACGACGACGACTGGGCCGGTGCCAATCGCGCTCGCATCCTCGCCAAGTGGAACGATTTGCTGCTGAACAAGCAATAATTTCAGGAAACGCCCACTCCGACCCGTCATTCCGGCGCAAGCCGGAATCCAGTGACCGCAACACTTGGGCACCGGTTTTCACCGGTGTGGCGGGCATTTTCAGTGCCTTGCTTATCAATCAACCCTGAAACTGATCATGGCTCAAGTCCGCATCAAGAACATCAAAAAATCCTACGGAAACCACGTCGCCCTCAAAGGCATCAACCTCGACATCGAATCCGGCGCTTTCTTTACGCTCCTCGGCCCCAGCGGTTGTGGCAAAACGACCTTGCTGCGCGCCATCGCCGGCTTTCATCAGCAGGATGCCGGTGAAATTTTTGTCGGCGAAGAGTCGATCGGCCATCTGAGTGCCAACAAGCGCAACGTCGGCATGGTGTTTCAGGACTACGCGGTTTTCCCGCATCTGAGCGTTTTCGATAACGTCGCCTTCGGCCTGGTGCAGCAGAAGGTGCCGGCGGCTGAAATCAGGCAGCGCGTAACGGACATCCTGGCCACGGTGCAACTTGATCAGCACGCGGAACGGATGCCGCACCAGTTGAGCGGGGGGCAGCAACAGCGCGTCGGTCTGGCCCGGGCGCTGGTCATCCGGCCCAAGGTCCTGCTGATGGACGAACCCTTGTCCAACCTCGACGCCAAACTGCGCATCGATTTGCGGCGCGATATCCGACAGGTGCAGCAGGAGTTCGGCATTACCGCCATCTATGTAACCCATGATCAGGAAGAAGCCTTGTCGATCTCCGACCAGGTTTGTGTCATGTTTGACGGCGTGGCGCAACAGGTCGACACGCCCTGGGCCATCTATAACCGGCCGGAAAACCGCTTTGTCGCCAGTTTTGTCGGTGCCAACAACTTCATGGCCGTGGACACCACGCACACCGATTCGGCGCAGTTGCTGGGGCAGAATTTTGACGCACCCGCGGCGATACGCAATCAGGCGAACTGCGTCGCCGCCGTCCGCCCCGAAAAGGTGCTGGTCAACCGGGCGCTGACCGGCATCGGATTGCAGGTCGACGGCATTTTGCGTCAGTCCATGTTCACCGGACGCGAACTGCAGTTACTGGTGGACGTCGCTGGCCACGGCGTCCTGGAAGCGCTCACCGCCCCCAATGAAACCATGATGGCGCTGAAAATCGGCGACACCGTGAGCGTCGGACTTCTGGCGGCGGATCTCCTCTATTACGCCGAAGGGGAAACCGGGAAGCTGCTGTCATGAGCGCTCCGGGAACCAAAGACCTAGGCGCCATGCGCGGATTCGTGCGCATCGACTTCTGGTCAATCGTCATGGTGGTCTCACTGGCCGTCATCGGCCTGATGCTGATCTGGCCGATTGCGCAGGTGCTGATCCTCGGATTCATCAATCCCGAGACGCAGACCTTCACGCTCGACAATTACCTGAAGGTGCTGACGCACCCCTACTATCTCGGCGCGTTCAAGAACACGCTAATCGTCGGTGTCGGCGGCATGGTCGGCGCTTGTCTGCTGGGCGTTCCGCTGGCCTATTGCACGGCCCGCTACGTGATCAAGGGGCGCAGCCTGATCGCCACGCTGGCGGTCATGGCGCTGGTTTCACCGCCCTTCATCGGCGCTTATTCCTGGATCGTCGTTGCCGGCAACAACGGCTGGCTGACCCAGCACATGAAAGCGCTGGACATCACCATACCGACTATCTACGGTATTCACGGCATCATTCTGGTCTTCAGCCTGAAGTTCTTCCCCTTCGTCTATCTGATGACGGAAAGCGCCCTGCGCAACATCAACCGTTCGTTCGAGGAAGCGGCCGAAAATCTGGGCTGTAGCCGGCTGGAACGTCTGTTCAAGATCACCTTGCCGCTGGTCTTTCCGGCCATCAGTTCGGGCGCCATTTTGTGCTTCGTACTGTCGATTGCCGATTTCGGCACGCCGTCGATCATCGGACGCGACTTCCGTACCCTGTCGACCATTGCCTACAACCAATACACGTCCGAAATGGGCGGGCCGCCGACCATGGCCGTCAGCATCTCGATGCTGATGATCGTAATGTCGATGCTGGCCGTCCTGTTGCAGCGCCACCTGATGGGCAAGCGCCGCTATACCGGATCGATGACCAACCGCACTGCGCCCAAGGAATGCAAGGGCTTGTTCGGGGTGGCCATCCATGTCCTGAGCTATGCCGTCGTGGCGCTGGCCACGCTGCCCATTGTCGTGGTGATCTACACCTCCTTCCTGCAGACCAGCGGTCCGGTGTTTACCGGCGGATTCGGCCTCAACAGCTACGCCCGCGTGATCAATGAAGTCTCCGACGTCATCGTGAACACCTTCAGGTTTTCTCTGATCGCCACGATTGCGATCACCGTCGCCGGCGGGCTGATCTCGTACATCATCGTCCGCCGCGAAACCCCGCTCTCGGGCATTCTGGACACCGTGCTGATGGTGCCCTACGTTGTGCCGGGCGTCGTCATGGCCATCGGCTTCCTGCTTACCTTCAACAAAGGCGCATTCGATCTGATGGGCACGGGAACCATCATCGTCCTGATCCTGTTCATCCGCCGCCTGCCCTACGGCGTGCGCGCCACCAGTTCGGTGCTGCGCCAGATCAAGCCGTCGATCGAGGAAGCGGCGATCAGCCTCGGCGCCTCGCCGGCCAAGGCCTTCCTGCGCGTCACGGTGCCGCTGATGATGCCCGGCATCGTCGCCGGTGCGATGATGAGCTTCATCACGGCCATCAACGAGCTCTCATCCACCCTGCTGCTCTATACGGCACGAACCGCCACCATGCCGGTACGCATCTACAGCGCCGTGCTGGACGGCGAATTCGGCATCGCCGCCGCGTTATCGACCATCCTGCTGGTCAGCTCCGGCCTGTGCGTGTTCGTCGTTCTGCGTTTCTCGCAATCAAAAGAAGGCGCCTTCGTCTGACCCCCGCCAGAACGCCCGTAAAACGGCGTTCTCCGGCATGCATGGCGCGAGAACCGCGTAATCATTGGCTTCCAGGAATTACATCCTGTAGATGACCATATCTACTGGCTTGCAAGCCATCCGAATGATTCAGCCCGGCACCGGTTGAGGTCGCCCACACCAACCGGTGCATGCAGCAAAACGTCACTTTCGAAGTCAAAACCAGCTCATCCGGAATAATTCCGTTGTCTTTTTTTGTATTCGTCGACTATATTGAAAGTGCACTCTAACTGTTGAAAGGAGTTGTCATGTTCAAGAACATTCTTGTCCCTACTGACGGTTCCCAGTTCTCACAGGATACCGCCCGGCGAGCTGTTTCTTTCGCCAAAGAAGCAGGTGCCCACCTCACCGTTTTCTATGCAAAACACCATACCCCGGAGTATTACTGGGGCAAGGGCGCATGGGTTCATCTGCCGGAACCCTACAAACTTGAGGAATTCGCCGAACAGGAGGCGCAAAACATTCTCCAGTTCGTTGAAAACCTCTGCAAGGAGGCTGGCGTCGCCTGCACCAGGATGACGCTGACCAGCGACGTTGTCCACGAAGCCATTATTGACGCCGCCACGCAATGCGGTTGCGACCTGATTTTCATGGCATCGCATGGCCGGCGCGGGCTGAATGCGCTGGTGCTCGGCAGCGAAACGCACAAGGTTTTGACCCACTCGAAGATCCCGGTGCTTGTTTTCCGCTGAGATTGATCGACTCAACGCTGAAACAGGCGTTTACGCGGGCCAAGAGCATAATCGCGCCGCGCTCCCTTCCAGCCATTTCACGGGTATCCCAAAGAGCCTCTCGTGGGCGTGCAGACTGCGCTCACGAGGTGGCGTTGCGCACTATTCGCAGGAATATCGACTTGCAGAGCATGAAGCCAGGATTTGGCTGCTCCGGTCTGCGCACAGATCGCCTCGCGGCTGAAACAATGATTGCTGGCATATAGTCGCGCGCCTCCTTCATCCGAACTCCGTAATCACCGCCGTTTTTTGCGGGAAATACGGATACACAAACATCTTACCCCATGAGAATATTTTCCCACCTCGTGTGAGGTTCGGAAAATGTTCGGGGGATCCATGTTCAAAAAACGGATGGGCGAACGACGTGTCAATGAATCCGGCCCACCAGCTGGATGCGCTGAGCGTCGCTGCCTGGCAGAGCGTCGAAACATGAGTGTGGCGGAAGCCTCGTTTGAAGAATTCGAAATACTGATGTCCGCGCTGGGCTTCAGACCAACCGAGGCTGCCGGAAAAGGAAACTGAATTCCGGAAAATCCCGTTTCAACCTGGACTGACTGCAGGTCGCTGCAGCGAGCAAGGCATGGTTGTCATTTGAAGAGGTGCAAACAGCATGAAATTCAAATCCAGATCCATTGCGACAAAACTGCTTCTAGCGTCTTCCCTCTCGGCGGTTATTGTCATCGTCGCCATTGTGGCATTCATCAAACTATCGATGATTCCACAGTTAACCAACAAGGCGCTGGAGAATCAGACCAGTGCCCTGGCTTATTCGCTGAAGGGAATTCATGGCCAGGCCGAACAATGGACAGCCGAGGTTCTGTCCAAAGAAAACACCCTCGACGCCTTCAGCAATGGCGGCAAGACGGTCGCCACCCTGTTCCTTTTCGAAAAAGGTCAATACGTCCGCGTTGCCACCACGCTGAAAAAGGATGACGGCACCCCGGCCATCGGCACGGCGCTCGATCCAACCTCCGAAGCCGCCAAGGCGCTGCAGGCCGGGCAGGAATTCTCCGGTCACATCATGCTGTTCAATCGACTCCACATGGCGACCTACCTGCCTGTTTCGTTCGATAACGGAACGCGTGGCGCGGTCTTTGTCGGGATCGATTACGGTTCCGCCGACCCGATGCTGGCGCTGGCCCATGTGATGGACTTTGTTGTGATCGGCGTTGGTCTCGTCAGCGTCATACTGCTCGGTGTTGGTCTGGCCTTTTCGATCCGCGTCGAACAGACGCATCGCGAGACGGAAGACATCTTCCGCACGACGCAGGACGGTCTGTTCCTGCTCGACCACGAATTACGCATGGGCTCGCAAACCTCGCATTCGCTGACGCGCATCCTGGGATTCGAGGTCAAGCCGGGCGACAATTTCCTTGAATTGCTCAAGCCGATGGTGTCGCCCAAGACCTTCGACACCGCCAAGGAATACATCGAGCTTCTGCTGCGCCATGACGTCAAGGAAAAGCTGGTGGCCAGCCTGAATCCGCTCGACTGCATCGAGATTACGGGCGTGCGCCCCAATGGCGGCGTGGAAACGCGCTTCCTGCAGATTCGCTTCAACCGGGTTTTGAAGCCAGGTAAAGTAACCCATCTTCTGGTTACCGCCAACGATATTTCCCGGCAGGTCAAGCTCGAACGGGAACTGAAGGAAAGCGAGCGTCGGGTACAGGATCAGATGGGCATGATGGTGCACATCCTGCAGGCCGATCCGCGCCTGTTGCAGGACTTCCTGAACAGCGTCACTAGCGGACTGAATCAGATCAACGACGATCTGCGGACCAGCAACACAACCACCGGCATTTCAACGCCGCAGATCGATTCCATGCTGCGTAGCGCGCATCAACTCAAGGGCGATGCGGCTGCCATGCAACTGGAGGCCGTCACGCAATCGCTGCACGCCTTCGAAACCCTGCTGCAGAATCTGCGGGAACAAAAGCAGCGCAAGGGCGAAGATCTTCTGCCGGTGACCGTGCGGGTAAAAGCGCTCTACGGTGAAGTCGCGGCCATTCAGGAGGTGATTGCCCGGATCAGCCAGGTACGCGGCATCGTGAGCGTCGAACCGCCGCGTCCCGAACGCGATGTCGGACCGGCCGTGCAGCAAGCGCTCGTCCGTCAGTGGACTGGTTTTGCCCAGCAGTTAGCCCAGAAACATGAAAAGCAGGTCCAGTTGAGCTACCAGGGGCTCGATCTGGAGATACTCCCGCCGCAACTACACGAAGCGCTGAACAGCACGGTCAATCAACTCATCCGCAACGCCCTGGTGCATGGCGTGGAAAACCCGGCCGAGCGCAAGCAGCGCGGCAAATCGGAGGCGGCACATCTCTCGGTGTATGTCTCCGATCAGGGCGACGGTATGCTGGAGCTGAGTTTCCGCGACGACGGGCGAGGGATCAACCCGGAGGCCATTCGCGAAGCCGTGGTCCGTTCCGGACGATTCATGGCGGAAGACGCGAAAGCGCTCAGCCCGCGCCAGCTGACGCTGATGATCTTCGAACCCGGTCTGTCAACGCAGAAAACCGTTGATGAAGATGCCGGACGCGGTGTCGGCCTCGATGCCGTCAAGGAGATGATCGCGCGCATGGGTGGACGCATCCGGATTGGTTCGACGCGCGGTGAATACTGTCACTTCCGCATCCAGCTGCCGCTCAAGGCGGAGCCACAGGACGCAACTCTCAATAACCCGGTCAAGGAGGCGGCTTGATGGTACTCAAGTTAATGATCGTGGATGACTCCAACATCATCCGCAGCAAGATCACGCGCACGCTCACGCAACACAACATGGAAGTCGTCGCCACGGCCAGCAATGGCGAGGACGCGGTCAAGCTCTTCGCCGAGAGCAAACCCGATGTGGTGACCATGGATCTGACCATGCCGCGCATGGACGGAATCGAATGCATCCGCGCGTTGCGCAAGCTGAATTCGAACGTTCATATCCTCGTGGTCTCTGCCCTAGCGGACAAATCAACTGCGATTCAAGCGCTCAAGGAAGGCGCACAGGGCTTTCTGTGCAAACCGTTTTCCGAATCGGACCTCACCGAGGCGATGGATGAACTATTAGGAGAAGAATCCTATGGATGAGCACGAACTACACATTTTCATTGACATCGTCAGCCAGTACTTTGAACGCCAGACCAGCCGCCCGCCCGAAGTCGGCAGTCCCTACCTTGGCGAACCCAGCGCGCTGCCGATCTACGACTTTACCGGCGTTATCGGCATTTCCGGCGAACGGCAGGGCTGCGTTTACTTCACGGCGAATCGCGAACTGCTGCGCCAGTTGCTGCTGCACGTCGGTGAATCCGACGTCTCGGACAACAACCTGAGCGACCTGGTCGGCGAAGTGGCCAACACCATTTCGGGCAATGCGCGCCGTCATTTCGGGCCGAATTTCATGATCTCCGTGCCCGTCGTCGTCGCTGGTAGCGCAAGGGCGATTCAGGTTCCGCGCAGCGTCAAAGCCTATATTTTGCCGCTGCGCTGGCACAAACTCGAAGCAGCGCTGGTAGTCAGTCTGACTTGACGCGAAAGAGGCCGTTTTACCGGAGCCTCAAGAGCCGCGTAAACATTGGCTTCCAGACAATGCCATCCGGAGATGCCCGTCCCTGTTGGCTTGCAGCCCGGCTATCTGTGACCTGCACAACCAACGACTCACAACCCGAGTAGTCAGTCACGGAGAAATCAACGTATAGCAACCGTCATTCCGGCGAAAGCGACCGGAGGAAGTGCAGAGCCCGGAATCCAGTAGTGCACCACTGGATTCCGGGTCAAGCCCGGAATGACGGCGTTTTTTATCTACGCGTTTCAACATGACTGTCTACTAGATCTCTTCCGCGCGGTGGCACGCCGTAAGGTGATCGCCGACCTGTCGCAGTTGCGGCGCATCGACCTTGCACACATCGATGCAATGCGGACAGCGACGGTGAAAGGCGCAACCCGGTGGCGGATCAAGTGGTGAAGGAAGCTCGCCCTTGGCCATGAAGCGCACCTTGCGCTGTCCTACATCGACGCGTGGCGTCGCCGAGAGCAGCGCACTCGTATAGGGGTGACGCGGGGTTTCGAAGATCATGCGCTTCGGCCCCTGTTCAACCACGCGACCGAGATACATGACCATGACCTCATCGGCGATGTGTTCGACGACGGCGAGATTATGCGAAACAAAGATGTAGGCGACGCCGGTTTCCTGTTGCAGATCCATGAGCAGGTTGAGCACCTGCGCCTGGATCGACACATCGAGCGCCGAGACCGGTTCGTCGGCGACGACCAGCTTGGGATTGGTCATCAGCGCTCGCGCGATGGCAATGCGCTGGCGCTGCCCCCCGGAGAACATGTGCGGATAGCGCCCGTAGTGCTCGGGACGCAGGCCGACGCGCGCCATCGTTGCGCGTGCCTTTTCACTGCGTTCCGCCGGAGTAAGGATCGTGTTGATGATCAGCGGTTCTTCGAGGATGGTACCAACACGCTTGCGCGGATTAAGACTGGCATAGGGGTTCTGAAAGACCATCTGCACCTGCGGCCGCATCAGTTTGAGTGTTTCTGGGCTGGCGCTGGCGATATCCGTGCCGTCGAGTCGCACCAGGCCAGCGGTAGGGGTTTCGATCATCGTGATCTGGCGGGCCAGTGTCGTCTTGCCGCAACCGGATTCGCCCACCACCGCGAGTGTTTTTCCGGCGTCCAGCTGAAAGCTGACCCCGTCAAGCGCACGCACCAGCGCTTTAGGCTTGAGGAAACCGGTCGATACCGGGTAGTGCTTGGCCAGGTTTTCGACCTGAAGAAGTTGGGCAGAGGTAGTCATGAAATAACGGCATTCGATTCGGGGGCGATGGCGGCACGAACTTGCGCACCGCTGGCATCAAGCGGAAAGAAGCAGCGCACTTCGCCGTGAGCCGCACGATTCAGCGTTGGGCGCTCGGTCTGGCAGCGGCTCTCGGCATATTTGCAGCGTGGTGCCAGCAAGCAGCCACGCGGGCGATCATAGGCTCCGGGAACCACACCGGCAATGGTCTGCAAGCGCTCGCGGCCGGCATTGTTCTCCGGCAGCGCAGACATCAGGGCCGCCGTATAAGGGTGCTGTGGGCTAGTGAATATTTCCGGCACCGTGCCGATTTCCATGACTTGCCCGGCGTACATCACCACCACGCGATTCGCTGTTTCGGCAATCACCCCCAGGTCATGGGTAATCAGCATCAGTCCCATGCCCCGGTCGCGATGCAAGCGCAACAGCAGGTCGAGCACCTGCGCCTGAACGGTCACATCAAGCGCGGTTGTCGGCTCGTCGGCGATCAGCAGGCGCGGGTTGCAGGCAATCGCCAGGGCAATCATCACGCGCTGGCTCATGCCACCTGAGAGCTGGTGCGGGAAGGTCGCCAGGCGGCGCTGCGGATCGGGAATTTCGACTTGCTGGAGCAGTTCCAGAGCGCGGGCGCGCAAGGCCTTGCGACTACCGCCTTCATGTACGGCGAGTGTTTCAATGAGATGGTCTTCAACGGTAAAGCACGGGTTGAGCGTGGTGCCCGGGTCCTGGAAAATCATCGCAATATCGCGGCCGAGCATGGCACGACGTTCGCGTGTCGGCATCCCGAGGAGGTCACGGCCATCAAAGCGCAGAACATCGGCGGAAACTCGTCCCGGCGCGTCGATCAACCCCATCAACGCGAGAGAGGTCACGCTCTTGCCGGAACCGGACTCGCCAACGATGCCGAGGACTTCACCCGGTTCGACGGTAAGGTCGAGCCCGTCGACGGCAATCATCGGGCTCTTGATGGCGCCAAAGTGGACGCTCAGATTCTTGATTTCGAGAAGTGACATGGTAATCAGCGCTTCAGTTTCGGATCGAGAGCATCGCGCAGTCCATCACCCATCAGGTTGAAGGCAAGCACGGCGAGCATGATGGCCACCCCGGGCAGGCTGACCACCCACCAGGCGCGCTGAATGAACTCAAGTGCACCAGAGAGCATCGAGCCCCACTCAGGCGTCGGCGGCTGTGCGCCAAGACCGAGAAAACCCAGCGCAGCGGCGTCAAGAATGGCCGTCGAAAACCCGAGCGTCGCCTGCACGATCAGCGGTGCCAGGCAATTGGGCAGTACCGTAATGAACATCAGGCGCATCATGCCGGCACCGGCAATCCGCGAAGCAATCACGTAGTCCTTGGAAAGCTCGGACATCGCCGTTGCACGAGTCAGGCGCACAAAACCGGGCAGGCGCACAATCGCAATTGCATACATGGCATTGGCCAACCCTGGCCCGAGGATGGCGATCACGGCAACCGCCAGCAACAGGCTCGGCAGCGCCAGCAACACGTCCATCAGGCGCATGATCGAAGTCTCGACCTTGCCTCCGGCAAAAGCAGCGATCAGCCCCAGGACGATGCCGATAGACAGCGACAGCGTGACCGATATGAGACCGATGGAGAGCGAAAGGCGAGTACCAAAAATCAGTCGCGACAGCATGTCACGGCCAACCGCATCGGTTCCGAGGAAGTATTTGGTGCTGCCGCCGTCCTCCCAGGAGGGAGGCACCAGAATGGCGTCTCGATACTGCTCGATTGGCGAGTGGGGCGCGACCAAGTTGGCAAAAATTGCCAAGAATAGCAACACAAGGACCAGCGACAGGCCGACAACGGCCCCCTTGTTGCGACGAAAATCACGCCACAACTCAACCAAGGGTGACGGCGGGTTGGTAAGCAGAAACTCTTCGCTTCCTGCTGCGGGACCGGGGGATGTAGTGGTGATCATCGGGTATGGCGGATACGCGGATTGATAACGCCGTAGAGCACGTCAACAATCAGGTTAACAAAAATGACCAGAGTGGCGGAAAGCAGGATTCCCCCCTGTACCACCGGATAGTCACGGCGATGGATGGCTTCTACCATCCACTTGCCGATGCCCGGCCAGGAGAAGATCGTTTCGGTGAGAATCGCCCCTGCGAGTAGGGTACCGACCTGCAGGCCAATCACGGTAACCACCGGGATTAACGCGTTGCGCAAGGCATGCTTGCCAACCACACGCAAGGGCGACAACCCTCGGGCGCGAGCAGCGCGTACATAATCCTCACCGAGCACTTCGAGCATCGCTGAGCGCGTCATGCGCGCCAGGGTGGCCAGGGGAATCGTTCCCAGGGCAATGGTCGGCAGGATCAGGTGCGAGACAGCCGAGGCGAAAGCGCCCTCCTCGCCACTGAGCAAGGAATCGAGGAGCATCAGACCGGTCACGCGCACGGGGTCGTATTCAATGGCGATGCGCCCGGAAACCGGCGTCCATCCGAGATGCACCGAAAAAAACAGGATCAGCAGCAGCGCCCACCAGAAAATCGGCATCGAATAGCCGGCCAGGGAAACGCCCATGACCGTGTAATCAACCGGCGAATTTCGCTTCAGGGCAGCGATGATTCCGGCGGGAATTCCTAGGCACAGGGCAAACAGGATGGCGCAGGTGGATAACTCGAAGGTCGCCGGAAATCGGTCAAGAAACTCCGAAAGCACCGATTCCTGCGTCACGATCGAGCGGCCAAGATCACCTTGCGCTGCCTTATACACATAGTCAGCGTACTGCACCGGCAAAGGGCGATCCAGGCCGTATTGGGCCATCAAGCGCTCATAGCGCGCCGGTTCCATGCCGCGTTCGCCGGACATGGCTTCCACCGGATCGCCTGGGATCAGGTGGATGAGCCCGAAAACCAGAATCGTGATACCGATAAAGGTCGGGAGGACGACGCCGAGGCGTCGCAAAATGTATGAAATCATTCGCGGGATAACTCTTGGTTCAAGCGACTGAACCCGACAGCCTTGCGGGTATTACCCCAAGGCTGCCGGACTGGCCGGAAGCTGAAGGTCCATGGTGCAGCAACGCTCATTCACTGGAATGTGCATTGCCGCGCCACCCGGACTATTCGCCGCTTACTTTCCGTTTACGTCGACCTTGGAGAAGTAGTGATTGGTCGGCACAGCGGCTGTCTTGTAGCCGATCACACTCTTGCGCACCGGCTCAAAACGAACGGAATGGGCAATCGGCACCCACATGGCCTCTTCCTTGACGATTTCCTGGGCCTTCTCGTAGAGCTTGCTGCGCTCAGCTTTCACTGAGGTACGTGCGGCCTTGACGATGAGTTCGTCGTACGCGGGGTTGCACCAGCGGGCGAAATTGCCACCGCCCTTGACCGCATCGCAGGACAGCAAATTGGCAAAGAAGTTATCAGGATCACCATTGTCGCCGCTCCAGCCGAACATCACCGCCTGATGCTCACCGTTCTTGGCGCGTTTGCGATACTCGCCCCACTCGTAAGTCATCAGATTGGCTTTCACGCCGACTTTGGAGAAGTCAGCCTGGATCAACTCGGCCATGCGCTTGCCATCTGGATTGTAAGGACGCTGCACCGGCAGATACCACAGATCCATCTCGAAGCCATCCTTGTAACCCGCTTTGGCCAGCAGTTCGCGCGCCTTGATCACGCTATAGGGATAATCGACGATCTTGTCGTTGTACGACCAAAGAATCGGCGGAATCGGATTCTTGGCCACCTGTCCGGCACCCTGATAGATCGTATCCAGTATGCCCTGTTTGTCGATGGCCATATTCAGCGCCTGACGCACCATCTTGTTGTCAAAGGGCTTCTTCTCAACATTGAACGCCAGATAGCCAATATTCAGGCCTTCCTTGGTCAGCAGATTGATCGACTTGTCAGCCTTGAGTGCGGGAATATCGGCAGGCTTTGGATACGCCATCAGCTGGCATTCGCCGGTCTTGACCTTGGCCAGCCGCACCGACGCATCCGGCGTAATGGCGAAAATCACGTTATCCAGCTTCGGACGGCCTTCAAAATACTTTTCGTGCGCTTTGTAGCGAATCACCGCGTCCTTCTGGTACGAGGTCAGGACAAACGGGCCGGTACCAACGGGTTCGCGGTCGATCAGTTCCGGCGTACCAGCTTCCTTCATCTTGGTGGCGAACTCGGCCGACTGGATTGACATGAAGTCCATCGCCATGTTGGCGATGAATGGTGCATTCGGGGCTTTCAGCCTGAAGACCACCGTGTAGTCATCAGTCTTCTCGACCTTGTCGACGATCTTGTCCATGCCCATATCCTGGAAATAGGCATAGTTCACTCCCGGCGTATTCTTGTTGAACGGATGATTCGAATCCGCCATCCGGTAGTAGGTGAAGAGAACGTCATCAGCATTGAAATCGCGGCTCGGTGTGTATTTGTCCTTGGTATGGAACTTGACGCCCTTGCGCAGCTTGAAGGTATAGGTCAGGCCATCCGGCGAAATTTCCCACGCCGTAGCCAACCCCGGAACGATATTGGTTGTGCCAACTTCGAATTCAACAAGCCGATTGAAGAGCTGCGCCGACGACGCATCATGCGTCGTTCCCGTCGTATAAAACATCGGGTTGAAGCCTTCCGGGCTACCTTCCGAGCAATAGACAATGGTCTTTGCTGCGAACGCCGGAGCGGCGATCAGCCCGAGAATGAGGCTGGTTGCAATTGCAGTTTTACGTAACATCAGACTCTCCTGTCAAAGGGTGGTTTCTACTTTATTCTTTCAGAAAAAAAGTCTCCAGAAAAGCGTGCCCAAAGTATTTTTCGGGCAACAAACCAATTCCAGAGTTGGTCAACAACACCAAGCACCTGCATTCATTCAATTCTTGAAACGTACTACTAATTTTGGATACGCAGATATACGTCGTTTTATAATGGAATGCAAGAGTCGATACCCGTTCATCCTGCCCGACCAGCCCGAGGCGAACCTCGCTTTTTTCCCGAAGCCCCCGCGCCATGATTTGCAAACTGCGCCCCCCGCGACCAATCGATTTCGAAACCATCGCATCGTGGATCACCGACGCAACGGCTTGCGCTCGCTGGGCCGGGCCACGCATTCCCTTTCCTTTTTTCGCATCCGAACTCCCGCGCCTGCTCAACATTGACGGGATAGAGAGCTATTGCCTGGGGGAGGAGACCTCGCGCGTCTGCGGTTTTGGACAATTCTGGATCACCTCGCCGGGAGCCGTCCATCTCGGGAGGATCATCGTGTCGCCGCCAGAGCGGAGCAAAGGCTACGGTCGCATGCTATGCCAGCAACTCATCGAAATAGCCGTGCACAAAACCGGGGCCAGCGAAATGACCTTGCGCGTCTATCGCGACAATTCGGCCGCCTTGTCGCTCTACGTGGATCTCGGTTTTCTGACCGACGACAGCCAATCCACCGACGAGGTGCTGTTCATGAAAGCGGCGGCGCGGCAAATCACTCCGATGCCGGATCGCGCCTGAACAACAACCAGGCAGTGCCAGCGAACAACAAGAAGAAGCAAACCGCAGACCAGTTGGCCAGCGAGAGACCGAGAAACACCCAATCCTTGTTGGTGCAGAAGCCGGTCACCATGAACATCGACGGCCATTGCATTCCCAGCCAGTCAACGATCTGCTCGATCAGCGTGGGATCGCCAAAGCCGCACTCAACCGCCTTTTGTGGAGCGTACTGCATCCAGCTCTGCTGAAGCGCCGTCGCCACCCCACCCAAAGCCACCAGAGCGACAAGAGCGCCCCACAGCCGGTGCCGTATTGGCATCAACGCGCCGCACAGCGCAAAGAATGCCAGCACCATGTACAGCAGGCGTTGAAAATTGCACAGGTGACATGGCTGCAATCGCGCCATCTCACCGAGGATCAGACCGGAGGCCAGCAAACCGAGCGAACTTAAAGCCAGCAAGACAAAAACAATTCGTGTAGAAAAACGCATGGCAATCCAGAAAAAAATAAATAGAATGTGTACAGGCAGCAGGCTCATTCTAAGCCAATAGCGATGGGGTGCAAAATGATGGAGAACCGGCGCATGTCCTTGTATTTGACTCAATATCGGGCAGCTTTCGGGCACGGCGTTTTCTATTGCCGGCAAGAAAATCTACATGCCCGTTTATCCCGAGCCGTCAACCCGTTATGATAACGCTATGAAAACACGCATCCTGCTGGTCGAAGACGACGCGCGACTCGCCGACCTGACAGCTGAATACCTGCGCAAGAACGATTTCGAAGCCACCATCGAGGCTCGTGGCGACACGGCCGAAGCCCGGATTCTGACTGACGATCCCGATCTGGTGATCCTTGACGTCATGCTCCCCGGCAAGGACGGCTTCGAGGTCTGCCGTGCCGTGCGTGACAAGTACAAGGGCGTGATTCTGATGTTGACGGCGCGCGACGAAGATCTTGACCAGATTCTCGGCCTCGAACTCGGCGCAGATGACTACATCGCCAAACCGGTTCAGCCGCGTCTTCTGCTGGCACGAATCAAGGCCCTGCTGCGCCGTGCACCAACTCCAAGCGCCTCAGCAGAGGAGACGCCCGAGATCGAAGAAACGGCCGAACTGTCCTTTGGCAGTTTCAGCATCAGCCAGTCCACACGCAGCGCCCACCTCGGCGGCGAGGTCATCGATCTGACTACCGCCGAATTCGACCTGCTCTGGCTGCTCGCCCGCCACGCAGGCAGCATCTTGTCACGCGACGACCTGCTGCAACAATTGCGGGGCATCGGCTTTGACGGGCTGGACCGCTCAATCGATGCGCGTATTTCGCGCCTGCGCCGCAAGCTGGGCGACGATCCGGAAAACCCGACCCGCATCAAGACTGTGCGAAGCAAGGGCTACCTGTTCAGCAAGCATGACTGGCAATAATAGTCGCAACAACCGGCTGCTCGACATCATCGGGCGCTACAAGCCGGCACCTTGGCGCGGTCGTTACAGCCTGTCGCACCTGTTTTTCAACTTCTACCTGCTGGTGGTAGGTTCCTTTGTCGCCATTGCCCTTTTCGCTGATTTCGTTATTTCGACAGCGGTCAAAGGCATCACCGATGATTACACGGGTCGCTTCATGCGCGGCACCATCGTCCTGATCGAGGAAGATCTGTTCCGCAAACCTCGCTCGCAATGGCCCAAAGCCATCACCTCGCTAGGCGAAAAGTTCACCTACAAGCTCGATATCGTCGAGCGGTGGACGCTCAAACTTCCGCCCAAGCAGGCAGAAAAACTGGACAACGGCGATCTCGCCATTGATGCCGACGGGGACATCATCTACCACCGCCTGAAACAAACCCCGCAGATTCTGGTCGTCGGGCCGTTGTCGCCCGATGCCGACCCGGACCGCCCACGAACAATGCCGCTGGAACTGCGCATCCGCCTGTTAACATGGAGCCTGATCGGTTTGTGCCTGGCTATCGCCGTGTGGTTCTGGGTACGCCCGGTGTGGCGCGATCTTGAGGCATTGCGCCAGACCGCACGCTCCCTTGGCGACGGCCACTTTGAAACGCGTGCCCCGCAAGCGCGAAGCAGCGCCTTTGAACTACTGACGGACACCCTTAACGGAATGGCTGAACGCGTCCAGCGCCTGATCGCCACCCAGAAGGAAACATCAAGCGCAATTTCGCACGAATTGCGCACACCGATTGCACGCATGCGCTTTGCGCTCGAAATGCTCGCAGAAACTGACGAACACGCCGAACGGGAGCGCCTTGGGCAAATGATGGAAGTCGATCTTGATGAACTCGACAACCTGATCGATTCCAGTCTGACCTATTCGCGTTTCGAACGAGAACAACCAGAATTGCATCTGACACCAGTCGAACTGGCACCTTGGCTTGAAGAAAAAGTTGACTCCGTGCGCATTCTCAGCCGCTCCATTGAACTGACTATAGATAGCAGCGCACTACCTGAAGGCCAACAGGTTGAACTCGACCTGAAGAGCATGCCGTACGCCATTACGAACCTCCTGCGCAACGCCATCAAGTACGCCAAGTCGAAAATCGCGGTCAGCGCGGAAGTCGTCGGCGATCACATTCACGTACACGTTGATGATGACGGCATCGGCATCCTCCCGGAAGAGCGCCAACGCATCTTCTTCGCTTTTACTCGGCTGGATCGCTCGCGCGACCGCGCGACCGGAGGCTACGGACTTGGATTGGCGATAGTCCGACTCGTTCTGGTACAGCACGGCGGGACGGCAACCGTCGACGGATCGCCCCTTGGCGGCGCGCGTTTTACGCTCAGCTGGCCCCTGTTACATAACGTCACCTAAACCGGACGAAAGCACTAAAGACACGCCTACTCCACCCGCCTATCATCCTCTCACCCGATAGTCAGACCGATGGAGAAGTTCGGCATGTCTCAATTCAATCTGTTTCGCGAGCCAAGCGTTGTATCAGCATCACGCACAGGGAAGCCGAGAGATTGAATACCATGCCAACCCCACATACAACATTCCCGGTCGCCGAAGGCGTTGGCATTTTCATCGGGATTGTCGCCTGGGATCTCCTATCCGATGGACACATTGACATTTTAAAGGCCGCCGCAGTCGCCATTCCCTGCGCAATTGTCTGGTACGGTTTGCGCTGCTGGAGAAACAAACCCCACGACAAGCACCATTGAGTCCGACGCAAGGAAAAAAGCCCGACAATGTTTTGGGCTTTTTTTATGCAAATCTGTTACACACAGTCACGCAAATACTGAATAGGGACAACAGACGCACGCTCTGACAACCTTTAGAATGGTTTCATTGCTTCAGCGTCCCCCGCTGACAATGTTTGACCCTCCCTGACCCATCCTTGATGGGACTTTCAATCCCATGCCCAACGGCGTGGGATTTTTTTTGGGCATTTGTAATTTGTATTATCCCAGCACCTCGATACCGCTTACGACACGTACCTCGCGCTGCGGGAAGGGAATCCTGATTTCGTTTTCGCGGAACAATTTCCAGATAGCCAGACCGAGATCCGAACTGACGCCACCGGTCCCTGTTTCCGGATCGGACACCCAGTAACCCAGTTCAAGATTGATGCCATTTTCGCCAAAACTGGTGAGTAGTACGCCCGGCTCAGGATCAGCCAGCACCCTTGCCTGCTGACGCGCCGCCTCGACCATCAGGCGCATGGCTTTTTCCAGATCCGAGTCGTAAGCCACCTGGATAGCCAGGCCCACGCGCACACGCGTATCGGTAAACGACTGATTCCGGATGATGTTGCTGACCAGATACTCGTTGGGAATGATGACCTCGGTTCCGCTCAGCGTACGCAGCACGGTATAACGCGTGGTGATCTGTGTGACCGTTCCGTTGGTCTTGTCGTCGACCGAAATCAGATTTCCCAACCGAATCGACCGATCAAGCAGGATGATGAAGCCGCTCACATAATTGCTGGCGATCTTCTGCAAGCCAAAGCCGAGGCCGACGGCCAACGCACCACTGAACACCGAGAGCGCCGTCACATCGATGCCGACCAGCGTCAGACTGCTAAGCAAGGCGATCACGGAAAGGACCGCCTTGGCAACCCGCGCCAACACCTCACGGATATTCCCGTCCATCTGCTCGGCTGCCATCAGGCGGCTCTCGATCAGGCTGGCAATCCAGAGCGCGATGAGCAGCGTGACGCAAACTGTCACGGCTCCGTGCATCATCATCCACAGATTGATCGACTGTTTGCCAACGCTGAAGCTCACCTGCTCAAACATCTCGATCACCGGATCGGCAAGATCGGTGATGTCGAGCACCATCCAGCCCCAGATGATCGCGGTAATCACCCGCTCGGAACGACTGAGGAAGCCCCCATTTGAAAACACGCAACGCAACACATAGACCAGGATTCTGGCCAGCGCCCACGAGACGAGCAACGGTCCTGCCAGATAGAGCAAGCTTAGGTGCCCCCACTGCATTGCGACCAGCGTCTTGCGCAGGATCATCACCAGAATCAGCGCAATCAGAGGGAAGGCAATGCGCTTCAAGCTGCCCGCTCCGAAGGCTTTCAGCCCGCCATGAGCCGACGCTCCCTGCCCGATTTCACGCCCCCGCAAACGGAACGAAACCCACCAGGAAAAGACAAGAATCAACCCCAGCCCCAATGCCACCCAGTAGAAATCCGGATGGTTCAAGTCACCCCAGAAACGATGGAGCAGGGCGAACATTTCCTTCTCGTTCATTGCCGCTCCATGACCGCCGCGAAAAAGCCGTCGGTCCCGTGACGATGTGGCAGTAATCGCAACCGCTCGCCACCTTCACTGTCACACTCAATTTCAATGGCCTGCTTGCGCAGAACCTCGGCCGCCGAGAGCGAAACAAATTCCGGGTGCGCCGCCAGAAAAGCCGCCACAACGTTCTCGTTTTCAGCAGCAAGCAGGCTGCAGGTGGCATAGACCAGACGCCCGCCCTTCTTCACCAAAACCGACGCCGAATGAAGAATCGCGGCCTGCTTGATGGTCAGTTCGGCGACGCTTTCGGGGGTCTGCCGCCATTTCAGATCGGGGTTGCGGCGCAAGGTTCCGAGCCCGGAACACGGCGCATCGACCAGCACGCGATCAAGCTTCCCGGCCAGACGCTTGATCTTGATATCGTTTTCCGATTCGATACGCACCGGATGAACATTGGACAGACCAGAGCGCGCCAGACGCGGCTTCAGTTTGGCTAAACGCTTTTCAGCCACGTCGAAGGCGTACAACCGGCCTTGCGAACGCATCAGCGCGCCGAGCAGGAGCGTCTTGCCGCCGGCCCCGGCACAAAAATCCGCCACCATCTCGCCGCGTTTCGGCTGCAACAGAAAACCGAGCAACTGGCTTCCCTCGTCCTGCACTTCGAAGCTACCATCGAGAAACAGGGGATGACGGGAAATCGACGGCTTGCCGGCCAGGCGAATGCCCAACGGCGAATAGCGGCACGCTTCAGCCGCCAGCCCGTCCGCGTTGAGCCGCGCCAGCACGGCGTCGCGCTCGGCTTTGAGCGGATTGACGCGCAGATCAAGTGGCGCGGATTGATTGAGGCCGACCGCCAGCACGTCAAGCTCCACCGCATCGAACTGAAGCGTCAGCGCCTCGTAAAGCCAGTCTGGCAGGTCGAGCCGAACTGCCGGCGGCAGCTCTTCCAGCTTGACGGCCTTGGCATGCGCCAGCCATTTGCCCTCGACTTCATTCAGAACGACATCCAGCTCGCGCCGGTTCAAGCCGTGCACACACGCCAGTGTAGCCAACAGCAAGCGCCGCGAACTCACGTCATCAAGGCATCGTGCCGATAGTGAGCGCTTGCGGCGAAGCACCGCATAGACGGTCTCGGCGACAAATCCACGGTCGGCATGGCCTAACTCACGGTTTTGCCGGAAATAACGGGATACAACCAGATCGGCCGGAAAGGTCGAACGCAGCAGTTCTGAAAGCAGAACTTCGGTATGGTGAAACAGGGCGGGTGTAAAACGCATCATTCTTGACTCAGTTGGATTGTGGTGGCGACCTGGACAATGCTGCCCCCTTTATTGTCGACATGGCGAATTTTAACCGGCAGCAGCAGATAATCATAAGCCAGCCAGAGTTCAGTCGTATTTTCACCCGGGGCACGCAAGTGCAGCGTACGAATTTCACCCGCCGGCAATTTGATCAGTTCATCGCCCAGGACTTCGAGATGATAGATGCCGTATTTTCGACCCGTGGCAATCATCAGATCGCCGCCAGCCGCGAGATCCGGCAAATAGCCGAGCTGATAATTGAATGAAAGCAGATCCTGCGTACCTCGGACCAAGGCCTGATCTGGCAGGTTGCCGATCTTGACCTTCATGGCCTCCCAGTCGAAAAACGCCTTTTCCTTACTCGCCTGACCGTTTCGGCTGAGCGCGAAACTATCCGGCCGCAGGCCTTCGGCCGTGATCAATCCCTGACTCTCCATCTCGATGCGGTAGGCCTTGAACAACCACACAAGACCGGTCGTTTCCACAATCGACCTCAGGCGGAAACGACCGTCAATGATCTCCCACTCGTTCCGGGAAACACCAATCTGGAAATTCGAGTCGCCGCGATCAACCCGATAGTGAATCACACCGTGTGACGGGAGACGCGAAACAATGGGGGCGGCGACCGGCTCCGGCTCCGTCAAATCGGTTACTGGTGCCGACTGCGTTGCTGGCTCGAGCTCGGTGGCTGAGTCTGGAGTCATGTTGAGGACTTCCCCGGACGAGGCTTGCGGCGCACTCAGGACAGGGGTTGCACTGACCATTTTGGCCACGGAATCTGATTTGCGGCGCGGTGTTCTGGGTCTGGCCGGTTCGGACTTCTCGGGCGGCGTAACCGGCTCGACCTGCGGAGAGGGGAGCGACGGCGGCTTGGGCAACGGCCGCAGTTCCGCCATGAGCGGCGGCAATTCAGGCTCGGTCGACAGGTCGAGATCCGACCCGAACAGAGCGGCCGCGTGAATTCCAAGTGACGCGGCGATCGCGAAGAGCAGCGCGAAAGGCATGAATCCTTTAATGCACCGACGGCGAAATCAGCGCACCCACGCCGTCCTGCACGGCATTCAATTCAACCCGTTCATCAAGCAAGTGCAAACGCCCCTCGGCAAACCAGCGCACGGCCATTGGATAAATCTGATGCTCCTGGATCAGCACTCGTTTCGCGAGACTCGCTTCATCGTCCCCATCGAGCACCGGCACCACGGCCTGCACGATGATCGGGCCATGATCAAGGGTCGGCGTAACAAAGTGCACCGTGCAACCATGCACGCGGACGCCCTCTGCCAAGGCCCGGCGATGCGTATGCAAGCCGGGGAAAGAGGGCAGCAGCGAGGGATGGATGTTGATCATCCGTCCCTCAAAACGACGCACGAATCCGTCGCTCAGAATGCGCATGAAACCGGCCAGCACGACGAGATCAGGCGAGTAGGAATCGATCACCTTGGCAACCGCTGCGTCAAAAGCCTCGCGGCCATCAAACTGCGTGTGGTCAATTCCGTGTATTGGGACACCCATGGCGGCGGCTGTCTCCAGCCCCTTTGCCAGCGGACGGTTGGAGATGACCGCAGCCACGCGCACTGGCAACGATCCGCAAGCCGCGCCATGAAGAAGGGACTCCATATTGCTGCCCCGTCCGGAAATTAAAATAACGATGGACTTCATCTGATTCCTAAGGCACCGACCGGCAGAAAAACCGCCGTCGCAAGGCTTTGGGTAAAACGCGTGATCGTTCGTCCGTTTTTGTCAGCCATCAACTTGGAGAGAAAATCAAGGAGGCCGATGACACGGCCAAACTCACGCTCGAAACTTAGATTGGGATTATTGGGATCCAGTTCATTGGACAGCAGCACCGGCTCACCATTGGCATTCCGTGTTGAAGACATCTTCCAGAGAGCGATCTCGATGTTGCGGGCACAATTGTAGAGCTTCTGCTCGTCCACCGCGTCAAGCACGTAAAAATCGTCCTTGTATTCAAACGCAGCGTAGGTCATCCCCAGCAGCCCGGCCATCACGCCCAGAACACGGTCACCCTTGTAATTCGGGCTGAAGGCGAACATCGCGGCAACCCCCTCACGACGCCCTTCCAGTTCGGGAAAATCGACGCCACCGTAAAACAGACGATCCAGCGCCGCTTCAATGCTTGGCTGGCCGGATTTTCTCCACTCCTTCGGATTACGTTTGTAGAGCTTCTCGGCGACACGGCGCAAGCCAGCGACCACCTCGGCTCGGTCGGTATCGATAACACGGTCGATCTCCGTCTTGGCTAGATAGCGCGGGTCGAAGCGGGTTTCCTTGTGGCCGCCTGAACCGACACGCGTGGCGCAACCAGAAATTGTGAAAACCAGCAGAAAAAGCGGCAGGAAAAGGGGACGTTTGAGCATGCCCAATGATAACGCAGCACACCTTCAGAATGCCGCCCCGAAACAGTCACGCACCTTGAAAATGCGGCTGAATTGACGGCCACGGCCGGACTCACTGATACTTGATGGATTACGCGCGCCTTTCCGGCCCAGCCCAGGCTCTCAATCCAGAAAAGAATCCCGCCATGAACACCAGTCAAGCGCCCGCCACACATCACTTCCAGATACTTTCCGACATCGCCAAAGAACTGGCGGGCACGGTCGTTTTCCCCACCTCCTTCGACGCCGCACTCCGCCTGCGCAAGGAGTTGCAGAACCCGGACCTGCCGACAGCGCGCATCGCCAGCATCGTCGGCGTCGAGCCTCTGATTGCTACCAAGCTCATGCACCTCGCCGGTTCCGCCCTCTACAGCCCCGACGGCTCACCGGCCAAAGACCTGCGGGCCGCCATCAGCCGCCTCGGCGTAGAACTGGTGCGCACGACCGCACTGACCATCGCCATGAGCCAGATCATGCGTTCGCGGGACATGGAAGTCTTCAGCGACCTGACCTGTATTCTCTGGGACCATACGCTCAAGACAGCCGCTGCCGCCCGCATCCTGGCGCGCACCCAGACCCGGATCAATCCGGACGAAGCCCTCCTGGCCGGCCTGGTGCACGACCTTGGCGCCTTCTACCTGCTCTACCGCGCGGCGCAGTACCCGGAACTCCGTGCCCAGCCGGAAGCCGTCAAGGGGCTCATTGTCGAATGGCACGAAAACATCGGCGTCACGCTGCTCAACGCGCTCGGCATGTCCGAAGCCGTCGTTGCGGCCAGCACCGATCACGATCAGGTACGGCCCCCTCTACCCACCGTGCATACGCTCGCCGATATTATCTACGTCGGCAGCCTCCTTGATAGTGCTCATTTCGCCTGGATGCACCCGAAAATCGAGCCGGAAGCCAGCGAAACGGCCACCGTCCGCCTGACCTTTGCCGACCTGCTGCCGGATATAGAGGCCGACGCCCAGGCCATGCAGGCCGTATTCGCCTGAAATCGAAAAACCGAAGCCACCGCCGGAGATATGACAAAAATGAACTACTGTGAAATCGAACCCTTGCGTGCCGACATCGATGCGATTGAAGGCCCATTGCTTCTTGAATTCGGCGCACCCTGGTGCACTCACTGCCAGGCGGCCCAAGCCCTGATTGCGACGGCGCTGGCCGATCATTCGCCAGTCCAGCGCATCAAGGTTGAAGATGGCCAAGGCCGCCCGCTGGGGCGCTCCTTCCGCGTAAAGCTGTGGCCAACGCTGATTTTCATGCGCCACGGCCTGGAAATAGATCGGCTGGTTCGGCCCGCCGACGCCAGCGCAATCGAACAGGCTTTAGCGAAAATCGACAGCGCCAGCCACCCGTAATTGTGTTACAAGCCATACGGTCAATGGTTTCAAACCTAGTGTCGTACGCGCAAGCAACTTAAGTTTGCACGGCCGGATCCGTAGTCGAATGGTTGCCAGACCAAACGACTATGGTAGGCAAGGATTCAGCGCACGCCCTGCTACAAGGAGCGGCAAAAGAAACAGGATCGAATAATTTCAAACACGCGGAGCTAGGGAGAGACTCGGAATGGACATGAAAGCGCTTGAGGTTCTAAAGTCGCTGAACCTGCTTTATGTCGAAGACGACAGGTCGACGCGTGAAGACCTGGCAATGGTGCTCGAACCCTGGGTCGGCCAGTTGCATGTGGCGGCCGACGGCAAGGAAGGGCTCGAACTGTTCAAGTCGACGCACCCAGACATCGTCGTTACCGACATCCAGATGCCCCGACTCAGCGGGCTGGCCATGAGCGCCGAGATCAGGCTATTGGTACCCGACCAGCCTATCGTCATCGTCAGTGCCTCTAACGATGTTGAATTCCTGTTCCGCGCCATTGAACTAGGTATCGACCAGTACATTACCAAGCCGGTTAACATCGAGCGCCTGTTGGACAAACTGGCGCACATGACCACCTTCATCCTGTCCATCAAGGAACGCCAGCGCGACCGCGTGCTACTGGAACAATACAAGCACCTGGCCGATCAAAGCGCTATTGTCTGCAAATTCGACCTGACCGGACGAATTACCTACGTCAACGACAAGCTATGCGAGATCAGCGGCCACACCCGCGAAGAACTTGTTGGCCGTCAGATCGCCGCCCTTCGCCATGATCCCGAACCCACAGCGCGTCATCAGGAGATTCTTTCTGCGGCCATTTCCGGCAAGAAATGGACTGGCATCGTCAAGAACCGGAAAAAAAGCGGCGAATGCTATATCGTTGAAAGCAATCTGGTCCCCATTCTCGACGAACACGGCGTCGTGACCGAAATCGTTTCGCTGGATGTCGACGTCACGCCACTGCACGAAACCTACGAAAATCTGGTCGATGCGCTTAGCCGCACTCATCTGACACTGGCTGAACAACGCCACTTCGTGGGCGTATACGAGCGCGCACTGGAACGGGGCACCTGCATCTGTGTTACGGATCGTTCACTTCACATCGTCAGCATCAACGCTACGTTCGAGAATCTGCTGGGGTTCAGTTCGGACGAACTCGAAGGCAAACCGATCAGTCAGATCATGCCCGACCTGTCCGACGAACGCTACCTGAATGAAGTGCAGCAAGCGAATCAGGAGCACTTCACCAACCGCATCGCTCGCTTCGTCGGACGCGATGAAAAGGAGTTGCAGTTTAGTGTCGGTTTCGTCGGTGTACATAACCTGGCCGGCGACGTCGAATCGATCATCATGATCTGCCAGGACATTACCGAATCCCTGCGCCTAAGCCGCGAGATCGTCGACACCCAGCGCGAACTTCTGTGCATGCTTGGTGACGTTGTGGAAAGCCGCAGCCAGGAGACAGGCAAGCATGTCCAGCGCGTCGCCCAGTTATCCAGGTTTCTTGCGCTCAAGGCGGGCCTCGACGCGGATACCGCCGAGATGATCGAGACGGCGGCACCAATGCACGACGTCGGCAAGGTCGGCATTCGCGACGCCGTTCTTCAAAAACCAGGCAAGCTCAGCGTGGACGAATTCGAGGAAATGAAAGAACACGCCAGCATCGGCTTCAGCATTCTTGGCAAGGAAGATCGTGCGCTAATCGGACTGGCCGCGACCATAGCCCACCAGCACCACGAACGCCACGACGGTCAGGGCTATCCGGCGGGCCTAAAGGGCGACGAGATCAGGATCGAAGCACGTATCGTCGGCGTCGCCGACGTACTGGACGCCTTGCTCAGCGCTCGCATCTACAAGCCCGCCTGGGACGAACGAAGTGCGTTCGACTATTTCCGCGAACAGCGCGGCCAACAATTCGACCCGACGCTGGTCGATCTGGTGCTGGAGCACTGGGACGACATTATGGCACTACGAAAAAGCAGCACCATCGCCTGAATCAGGAATCAACGCGCAACGCCTGGAGATTCTCCGATTATTGCTCCGGCCGGCAAATGCATGAAGTTGCCACCCCCGCGAAGGTGGCAGAGGGAATCGCGTACCACGCCGCCCCATGGTGCCCAATCATCCGAACGCGCACCAAATCAGTGCATCAGGCCCCAATTGAGCACGAAACGGACCCGTAGCGCATGGCGCGTCTCTTGCTAACGTATCGTTTGACCTACTGCCAGACCTTTCGCATCGGAGCCCGCCGTGCCTATCCAAGTTGCCCTCAACCACGTCACGCATTATCACTATGACCGTCTGGTCGGTCTTTCACCGCAAGTGGTCCGGCTACGCCCGGCGCCGCATTCGCGTACACCGATTCTCAGTTACTCGCTGAAAATCACGCCGGCACAGCATTTCATCAACTGGCAGCAGGATCCGCAGGCCAACTATCTGGCGCGGCTGGTTTTTCCTGAAAAAACCCGCGAGTTCCGCGTCGAGGTTGATCTGGTGGCCGAGATGTCGGTGATCAATCCGTTCGACTTCTTCCCCGAACCTTACGCTGAGAAGTTTCCCTTCAAATACGAAGACGCCCACCAGGAAGAACTCAAGCCGTACTTGCAGACGATGAAGGCGACCAAACTGGTTCGCCAATTGCTCGAAACGATTCCGCGCAAACGGATGCCGAGCGTGGATTTTCTGGTCGACATCAACCGCCGCGTGCAAAGCGTCGTTGGCTACGTCATCCGCATGGAGCCTGGCGTACAAACGCCGGAGGAGACCTTGAAGCTGGGCACCGGCTCTTGCCGCGACTCCGCCTGGCTGCTCGTCCAGGTGCTACGTCATCTCGGGCTGGCCGCACGCTTTGTTTCCGGCTACCTCATCCAGCTGGTGCCGGACGTGAAGTCGCTCGACGGGCCTTCCGGCACCGAGGTCGACTTCACTGATCTGCACGCCTGGTGTGAAGTTTATCTGCCGGGCGCGGGCTGGGTCGGCCTTGATCCGACCTCCGGTCTGTTTGCCGGCGAAGGACACATCCCGGTGGCGTGTTCCCCGCAGCCGTCGTCCGCTTCGCCGATCACCGGATTCTCCGAGGAATGCGAGTGCGAGTTCGAGCACAGCATGCGCATCGAGCGCGTTTGGGAAGCGCCGCGCGTGACCAAGCCGTATAGCGATGAACAATGGTCGCAGATTGAAACGCTTGGCCATCACATCGACGCCGATCTGGCGGACGGCGACGTGCGGCTGACCATGGGCGGCGAGCCGACCTTTGTTTCGATTGACGACCGCGATGGTGCCGAATGGAGCACCGAGGCCATGGGGCCGACCAAGCGCAAGCTGGCCGCTGAGGTCTTCCACCGTCTGCGCGAAAAATACGCGCCGCAAGGGCTGGCGCATTTCGGGCAGGGCAAGTGGTATCCCGGCGAGCAACTGCCGCGCTGGTCGCTCAACTGCTACTGGCGGCGTGACGGACAACCGGTGTGGAGCAATCTCGCCCTGTGCGCCGACGAAACGCACGATTACGGTGCCGACGAGGTGCTGGCCGGACGTTTCCTGCGCAAATTCGCCGAACAGCTGGGCCTCGATGCCAAGTACGTTTTCCCGGCCTACGAAGATGCTTTTTACTACCTGTGGCGCGAAAACCGCTTGCCGGTTAACGTCGATCCACTCGACGCGCGCATTGATGATCCGCTCGAACGTGCCCGTCTGGCGGCGGTCTTCGAGCAGGGTCTGGACACGATCATCGGCCACGTGCTGCCGGTGATGCGCCATCCCAAACTGAAAACCGGCTGGCAAACCAGCCCGTGGTTCCTGCGTAGCGGCCATTGCTTCCTGGTTCCTGGCGATTCGCCGGTCGGCTTCCGACTGCCGCTGGCGACACAGCCCTGGGTCGCCAAGAGCGACTACCCCTACACCCATGCGCCCGATCCCACACAGACTTTCCAGCCGCTGCCGGCGCATGCGGAAATTCGCGTCAATCTTGGTACCGGCACGGGTGGCCCAATGGTCAATGCGACACCTGAGCGCCCGCCCAAACCCAAGGAATCGGCCATCGGCATCACGCGCACAGCCATCTCGGCGCAAGCGCGCAAAGGCGTGCTTTATATTTTCATGCCGCCGACCGATTGCCTGGACGACTATCTCGAACTCGTCGCCGCCGTCGAGGCGACGGCCGAGGCGCTGGCATCACCCGTTATTGTTGAAGGCTACGAACCGCCTTCCGACCCGCGCCTGACCAACTTCCGCGTCACGCCTGATCCGGGCGTCATCGAAGTCAACATCCAGCCCTGCGCCAGCTGGGATGAGCTCGTCGAACGCACGACACACCTCTACGAAATCGCGCATCTGTCGCGCCTGACCTCCGAAAAGTTCATGCTCGACGGTCGCCATACCGGCACGGGCGGCGGCAACCACTTTGTCTTCGGCGCACAGAAAGCGCTCGATTCGCCCTTCCTGCGTCGCCCCGATCTGCTGCGCAGTCTGATCAGTTACTGGCACAACCATCCGTCGCTGTCCTACCTTTTCTCCGGGCTGTTCATCGGCCCGACCAGCCAGGCACCACGGGTTGACGAAGCGCGCAACGACTCGGTCTATGAACTGGAAATCGCCTTCAGCCAATTCCCCGAACTGGGCGAGGACGTCGCGCCGTGGCTGATCGACCGCCTGTTGCGCAATCTGCTGATCGACGCCACCGGCAACACGCACCGTGCCGAGTTCTGCATCGACAAACTCTATTCACCCGACGGCCCGACCGGTCGCCTCGGCCTGCTTGAGATGCGCGCCTTCGAAATGCCGCCGCACGCACGCATGTCGCTGGCTCAGCAGCTGCTGCTGCGCGCCCTGATCGCCTGTTTCTGGAAGCAACCGTATGCGCCTGAACGCCTGATGCGCTGGGGTACCGAGTTGCATGATCGCTTCATGCTGCCGCATTTCGTCAAGCAGGATTTCGACGACGTGATCAGCGATCTGCGCAACGCCGGCTACGCACTGGAAACCGAATGGTTTGCGCCGCATTTCGAATTCCGCTTCCCGATTCACGGCAGCTTTGTCGCACAAAGTATCACCTTCGAACTGCGCCACGCGCTGGAACCCTGGCATGTCATGGGTGAGGAAGGCGGTGCGGGCGGTACGGTACGTTTTGTCGACGCCTCGTGCGAGCGCGTCCAGGTCAAGCTCACCGGCATGGCCAGCGACCGCTATGTACTGACCTGCAACGGCGAAGTCGTACCCCTGCAGCCGACGGGCAATGTCGGCGAATTTGTGGCCGGCGTGCGCTACCGTGCCTGGCTGCCGGAATCGTCACTGCATCCGACCATCGGCATCCATGCGCCGCTGATTTTCGACCTAGTCGACACCTGGATGAAGCGCTCGCTGGGCGGTTGCCAGTATCACGTCGAGCATCCCGGCGGACGCAATCCGGAACGCTACCCGGTCAATGCCAATGAGGCCGAAGGCCGGCGTCTGGCGCGCTTCGCGGCTTATGGGCATACGCCAGGGCATGTAGATGTGAGCCTCAAGCCACGTAACGCCAGCTTCCCGTTTACGCTAGACTTGCGCCGAACTTGACGCTTGGCTGCGGATTGGCGGTTAATGCAAAAAAGTGCGAACCACCAAGGCACAAAGGCCACCAAGTTACACCAAGAAGGGCACTTGAATTTCTTGGTGTAACTTGGTGCTCTTGGTGTCTTGGTGGTGAAGTTTTTCCAGCCCTTTTCCTCCCTCCTCCCAAATGCCGCGAAACCTGCTTTCGATCTATCCGAGAAAGACCAACCGCTTCGACGAAATGCTGGCCGAAGATGGTGTCTTGCGTCCGTCGTGGCGGTCATTTTTTGACCACCTCAATGCGGCGACGCCCGAGCAGATGCGCCATCGGCTCAACTTCGTACGCCAGCGCATTCAGGAAAACGGCGTCACCTACAATGTCTATGCTGATCCCAAAGGGGCCGACCGGCCTTGGGAGCTCGATCCGCTTCCACTGATTCTTTCTTCAGACGAATGGCAGGAAATCTCCAGCGCCGTCACACAACGGGCAAGCCTGCTCAATGCCGTGCTGGGTGATCTCTATGGCAAACAGACCCTGCTCAGGGACGGCACACTCCCGCCTGCGCTGGTCTATGGCCACAATGGTTTTCTCTGGCCGTGCCAAGGCGTCAAACCGCCCGGCGACACCTGGCTGCATCTTTACGCCGCCGATCTGGCGCGCTCGCCGGACGGCCGCTGGTGGGTCATCGCTGATCGCACCCAGTCGCCTTCCGGTGCCGGTTACGCGCTGGAAAACCGGCTCATTGTTTCGCGTGTTTTCCCCGAACAATTCCGCGACCTCGGCGTGCAACATCTGGCTGACTTCTTTCGACGCCTGCAGGACAGTCTGGCGCACTGGGCACCGCATGGGGACGGCGACCGAGAGACACCGCTGATCGTCCTGCTAACCCCCGGCCCCTACAACGAAACCTATTTCGAGCACGCCTATCTGGCGCGTTATCTCGGTTATCCGCTGGTTGAGGGACAGGATCTGACGGTACGCGGCGACTGCGTCTATCTGCGGACGCTGACCGGGCTGCGCCGCGTGCATGCCATCCTGCGCCGGCTCGATGATGATTTCTGCGATCCGCTCGAACTGCGCGGTGATTCGGCGCTTGGCGTTCCCGGCCTGTTACAGGCGGTACGCGCCGGCAACGTCCTGGTCGCCAATGCGCTCGGCAGTGGACTGCTCGAATCGGCGGCGCTCCCCGGATTCCTGCCCGGTGCCTGCGAAAAACTGCTCGGCGAAAAACTGGCCATGCCGTCGGTCGGCACCTGGTGGTGCGGTGAGCCAGCGGCGCTCGATTTCACGATCAAGCATCTTGACCGCCTGGTGATCAAGGGAGCCTTCCCCTCACAACGCATGGACCCGGTCTTCGGTAGCGAATTGAAAGGCATGCAACGCCAGGAAATGATCGCCCGCCTGTATGCGCGTCCGCAGGCCTACGTGGCACAGGAACTGGTGGATTTCTCGCAGGCCCCGGCGTGGAGCACGAAACATGATCGCCGACTGCTGCCACGCGGGGTGGCCCTGCGCGTTTATGTCGCGGCAACACCGGAAGGCTACGTGGTAATGCCGGGCGGACTGACGCGTGTTTCGGCCGCCACCAACTCACGCTACATTGCGATGCAGCGCGGTGGCTCCAGCAAGGACACCTGGGTGTTGAACAAGGAGGTGTTCAGCGCCTTCAGCCTGCTCAAGAATCAGGTCGGCAAAGCGGACCTGATCCGCAGCGGCAGCAACCTGTCCTCGCGAGTCGTTGAAAACCTCTACTGGTTCGGCCGCTATGCCGAACGTTGCGACGATGCCGCCCGCCTGCTGCGCGTCGGTCTGTCGCGACTGGTTGACGCCGGCGCTGACGAAATGCCGGCGCTGGTTTCTGCCTATGACCTGTGCCATGCCCTCAAGCTGCTGCCCGAGGCCACCCCCAGCCTGGAGGAGGAATGCCCGGCCAACTGCACCGAACTCGGAACACGCCTGCTGTCCGCCATCTGCGACGCGGAGTGGGATGATGGTCTGGTTGGTAATATCCGTCGCCTGCTGTGGGTCGGCACCCAGGTACGCGAACGTTTTTCGCTCGACAACTGGCTCGCGCTCAATCGCTTGCAACACCAGTTGCAGCGTTACAGCAAGGACCGGCCAGAAATCAGCGATGCCATCGCCTTCCTGGACCAGATGCTGCTTGCCTCCTCGTCGCTGGCCGGGTTCGCCATGGACAACATGACGCGCGATGATGGCTGGCGCTTCCTGATTATCGGCCGTCGCATTGAGCGCCTGATTTTCCTCTCTGACGCGATCAGCCGCTTCCTTCGCCTCGACTCGACGCGCGCTGCGGGAAGCATCGAGTGGCTGCTCGAATTGACCGACAGCATCATCACCTACCGCTCGCGTTACATGGCGCAGCCGGAACTGCTGCCGGCGCTCGACCTGATTGTTTTCGACAACGCCAATCCGCATGGCGTCATTTTCCAGCTGCACAATCTGGTGCGCTATCTTGGCCGACTGTCCAGAGAACTCGGCGTCCCGCAGGACGATTCGCTGCTTCCAGCGCTGACTCGGTTGCAAGCTTTTGATCTGTCCTGCTTCGAGAATCTGCACTTCAGCGACTGTCGCCGCTGCGAACCCTGCACCGCACTGGCCGATATTCTCGACGCAATATCGCAAGCCGCCGCGACGCTCTCGGATCGCCTGGCCATGCGCTATTTCACCCACGTCGGCGACGTCGGCCGGCAAACCCTGGCGGCGTAATCGACGATGAACGCGCCCGCCGCCCGCTATCACGTCATCCACGAAACGAGCTATCTCTACGAAAGCCCGGTTTCGGTTTCGCGCCAACATCTTCATCTGACGCCGCGCGATTGCCCGTGGCAAAGCTGCGTTGCCCACGAGATCCACATTGATCCAGAGCCAACCCTGTCGCTGTCGCGCCTCGACCAATTCGGCAACCCGGTCCGGCAATTCGCCATCGAGGCACCGCACAGCCGCCTGATCGTGCGAGCCGAAAGCACCATCGACATTCGTCCGCATCTGCTTGAAGGCGCTCTGGCCGCTTCACCCGCCTGGGAAAGCGTGCGTCACGGGCTGGCCTACGGCACCAAGCCCGTCTGCCTTGAGGCCAACAGCTTCCTCTTTGAATCGCCCTTCGTTCGCGTCAAGCATGAATTTACGGCCTACGCCCGGCCCTGTTTTACGCCGAAGCGCCCGCTGCTTGAAGCGGTCAACGCGTTGATGAACCTGATCCACGCCGAATTCAAGTTCGACCCCAAAGCCACCACAGTTTCAACGCCCGTACTCAAGCTGCTGGAAGACAAGCGTGGCGTTTGCCAGGATTTCGCGCACCTGATGCTGGCTTGCCTGCGCTCGCTCGGATTGTCCGCGCGCTACGTGAGCGGCTACCTGCTGACACAGCCGCCCCCCGGCCAGCCGCGCCTGGTCGGCGCCGACGCTTCACACGCCTGGGTTTCCGTCTATTGCCCGGATGCCGACGGCGGTCGCTGGGTGGATTTTGATCCGACCAACAACCTGCTGCCCGATACGCAGCACATCACGCTGGCCTGGGGACGCGACTTCGGCGATGTTTCACCGCTGCGCGGCGTCATCCTCGGCGGCGATGCGCATGAACTTGATGTCGCCGTCACCGTGACACCGTGCGAAAATGACGATTTGGCCACCACCGAAAAGTAGTGCGACATGCTGTTCGACGTCACCGAATTCGAGACCCTCAACGCCAGCGGAATCCTCCAGGATGTTCCGCACGATGTCGTTCTCGAGGCCATTGATGGCAACCCGGATTGCCAGCGCGCCCAGCTCTGCCTGCCGCCCAACGAGGTCTTTTTGCAGGCCGGACAAGTCTCGCCGGGGCTCTTCATCATCATCCACGGCACCATCGAGATGTTCGTCGCCGAAGCCGACGGGAAAGAACGCGTGCTCGACTTCGTCAAGGGCGGCAGCACGCTGGCCAAGGAAACCTTATTCAGCGACAAGCCGCTGCAGTATTCAGCGCGCAGCCTGAGCCAGGCTGCCGTACTGCATTTGCCGAACGACCTGATCTCCGAATGGATCACCCGCTATCCGGCCTTCGCCCGGCGTTTGATGTCGCTGGTCGCCGAGCGTATCGATTTTCTCTACAAGGATATGCTCACCTTCCGCTCCAAGCGGGCGACCTCGCGACTGGTCTGCTACCTGCTGTGCCATTTCGACAAGGCACCGAGAACACCCGATGGCAGTTACAGCTTGCGCATCGACATCCCGCATAACAAGCTGGCTTCACGACTGGGCATCAGCGATTCGCAGATTTCCCGTTCGTTCCGCGAGTTGCAGGAACAAGGCATGATCGTGGCTCAGGATCAGGGCTTCTTCATCCCGAATGTTCCGGCCCTGTCCAAGTACGTTTGCCCGGCCGGCTGTGACTTCTGAAAATCGGATGCCCTGGAAGCCACTATCCATGCGGATCTCCAGGCATATATCGCCAAGATTCAACATTGACGCCGCCTGCGGCACATAGGTCGTTCTGCCATGCCTGTCATCACTATCTGCCTCAGTCCCGGATTCCAGCGTTCGGTCAGCATCGCCAAACTGATGCCCGCCGAAGTCAATCGCCTCACGGAGGTTCTGGTCGATGTTTCCGGCAAGGGGATCAACGTTTGCCGCGTGCTGCAGCACCTGGGCATCGAGGCGGTGTGCCTGGCGCAGGGAGGAAGCAACGCGGCCGAGCTGGTCGCGCTCGCCCATCGGGAAACGCTGGATCTTCGCCTCATCGCCTCATCCGGCCGCCTGCGGACCTGCACCTCGATCATCGAGACTGGCCTGGCCGATGGCTGCCGGGTTACCGAGCTCGTCGAGCCGGCACCCCATGTCGACGCAAGCTGCGTCAGCGCCATGACCAAGACGCTCCAGGCGATGCTGCCGTCGGCCACAGCACTGGTCATCGCCGGTTCAATGGCCCCCGGATTTCCGGTGGACTACCAGACCCGACTTGCCCGCCTGGCCCAGGCCTGTGGCGTACCGGTCGTGCTGGATCTGCATGGGGCAACGCTACGTGAAGCCATCACCGCCGAGCCCGCCATCGTCAAGATCAATCTCGCCGAATTTGTCACCACGTTTCTTGCGGGTCAGTTCAACGGTGGCGAACAGTCCGGCCCGCTCGCCGAGGCCGTACTATCTCCAGCGCTCAGAAACGCCGTGGCCGACGTGTCGCGATCGCACGCCACGAGCTTTGTTCTGACGCGCGGTGCCCGGAGTGTTCTGCTGATCCGTGATGGCGAGCTACGGGTCGTGGACGTGCCCGCGCTTTCCGCACAGGAAATCATCAACCCGATCGGCTCCGGCGACGCCTTCCTGGCTGGCCTGCTGGCGAAGCTTCTGGCGATGGACGCCATTCATGCCGGACAGGGAGTGTCGCTCGATGCGCTGGAAGAGGCGATCAGTCTGGCTACCGCCTGCGCCCAGTCCAACGCACGCACGGCTCGCCCCGGTTTCCTTGAAGGCTCATTCGTCGCAACCTTGTAAAAGGATTGGGGTAGCGGAGGGCACTTCATCCCATTTGGTGCGCATTCGCACAACAATGGTGCAGAATGGCTCGCCAAGGGCCTGAAAAGCCCCGTTCCAAAGCGGTTTCTGTTTGGCATGCTTTCTGCTGAGTGTTTACTGTGACTCCACATTGACCTTCTGTATCGGCGGAAATCATGAGCATAAATTTCTACAATGAAATGTACGATACGACGGGTACCGTACGACCGCACTACCGCGCCTACGCCGACTGGCTGGCGGCAACGCCAGCGGAGCGTATCGCACGCAAGCGCGCCGAAGCGGATATCGCCTTTCACCGCGTCGGCATCACCTTTGCCGTGTATGGCGACGAATCGTCAAAGGAAAACGGCAAGGAGCGGCTGATTCCCTTTGACATCATTCCGCGCGTCATTCCCTCGGCCGAATGGAAGGCGCTGCAGGCCGGCCTGAGCCAACGCGTCAAGACACTCAATGCCTTCCTGAACGACATCTATCACGGGCAGGAAATTCTCAAGGCCGGCATCATTCCGAGCGAACAGGTGTTGAACAACGCCCAGTTCCGACCGGAGATGATGGGCATTGACGTACCGGCCGGCATCTATGCACACATTGCCGGCGTCGATCTGGTGCGTGCAGACAGTGGCGGAAAAATCGGCGAGTACTTCGTCCTTGAAGACAATCTGCGCGTGCCGTCGGGCGTGTCCTACATGATCGAGGACCGCAAGATGATGATGCGCCTCTTTCCCGAGCTCTTCTCGCGGCACAAGGTGGCGCCGGTCCAGCACTACCCGGACATGCTGCTGGAAAATCTGCGCACCGTCGCGCCGGTCGGCGTCGTCGATCCGACGGTCGTGCTGCTCACGCCCGGCGCCTACAACAGCGCCTACTTTGAACACACCTTCCTGGCGCAGCAGATGGGCATCGAACTGGTCGAAGGGCGCGATCTCTTCGTCAAGGACGAGACGGTTTATATGCGCACCACGCAGGGGCCGCAACGCGTCGACGTCATCTACCGGCGGCTCGACGACGACTTTCTCGACCCGCTCGCTTTCCGCAAGGACTCGATGCTCGGCGTTCCCGGCCTGCTCGCGGCTTACCGCGCCGGTCGCGTTACGCTGGCCAACGCCATCGGAACCGGGGTTGCTGACGACAAGTCGATCTACCCCTACGTGCCGGAGATGATTCGCTTCTATCTGGGCGAAGAATCACTGCTCAACAACGTGCCGACCTACATGCTGCGCAAGCCGGATGATCTGAAGTACGTGCTCGAGCATCTGGCGGAATTGGTCGTCAAGGAAGTGCATGGGGCCGGCGGTTACGGCATGCTGGTCGGCCCGGCGTCGACGAAGCAGGAAATCGAGGATTTCCGCGCACGCATCGTCGCCTCGCCGGAAAAATACATCGCCCAGCCGACGTTGGCGCTATCCAACTGTCCGACCTTTGTTGACTCTGGTGTCGCCCCTCGCCACCTCGACCTGCGGCCTTTCGTGCTCTCCGGCGAAAACATCGACATGGTGCCCGGCGGCCTCACACGTGTTGCCTTGCGTGAAGGTTCACTGGTCGTCAATTCGTCGCAGGGTGGCGGAACCAAGGACACCTGGGTGCTGGAAAATTGAAACTGCGTTGAAACTGAGCTAAGACAGGGAGAACGAAATGCTGAGCCGAACTGCCGATCATCTTTACTGGATGGCGCGCTATACCGAACGCGCCGAAAATATGGCTCGCCTACTCGACGTCACGCACCAGATGTCGCTTGTCCCGCAGTCAGTCGCGGCCGAAAACCAGAACTGGGGTGCCATTCTGGCACTGAACAGCCTGGAAGCGGTTTACGCCAAGACCTACGATGAAGTGAATGCCGAAAACGTGCTGCGCTTCATGGTTTCCGATCCTGGCAATCCGTCGTCGATCTTCAGTTGCCTGCGCGCTGCGCGCGAAAACGCGCACGCCGTGCGCGGCACGCTGACCGCCGAGACCTGGGAAAGCACTAACGCGACCTGGATCGAGATGCGCGAACAGAAGTTCGAGCATATTCATTCGGCGGGCGTCGGCGAATTCTTCGATTGGGTCAAGCTGCGTTCAGCGGTAACGCGCGGCGTCACCTTCGGCACCATGCTGCAGGACGAGGCGTTGCACTTCATCCGCCTGGGCGGCCTGATTGAACGTAGCGATAACACGGCACGCATCCTCGACGTGAAGTACCACGTACTACACACCAATGGCGACGAGGGCACCACCGACTTCTACCAGTGGGGCGCGCTGCTGCGCTCGCTGTCGGCCTTCGAGGTGTACCGCAAGGTCTATCGCGACCTGATTACTCCGGCACGCGTTGCCGAACTATTGATGCTGCGCAAGGATATGCCGCGTTCGCTGCACGCCTGCACCGGCGGTATCGTGCGTGTGCTGGAATCAATCAAGAACGGCCAGTCGGCTGAAACGGAGCGTTGCGCCGGCGTGCTCTACGCGCACATCCACTACGCGCGCATCGACGATGTACTCGCGCAGGGGCTGCACGAATATCTCACCGACTTCATGGATCGAATCTATGACCTTGGCGAAGGCATCAGCCGCGACTTCCTCGTCCCGACGAGCTGAACAGGGCTTGGCTTACTGGACCGCCTCGACCAGACGTCGAGCGCGGACACCCTGCGCCAGCATGTCGAGCACGGCCATCGAATCGTCCCAGCCGATGCAGGCATCGGTAATGCTCTTGCCGTATTCGAGCGGCTGCTCCGGCACCAGGTTCTGCCGGCCTTCAACCAGGTGTGACTCGACCATCACGCCCATGATCCGGTCTTCACCCGCCGCCAGTTGCGTCGCGACATCCCGGGCAACGTCGATCTGACGCTTGAAGTCCTTGCTGCTGTTGGCATGCGACAGATCAACCATGAGCCGCGAAGCAAGCGCCGCTGAAGCGATTTCGCGGGCGGCGGCATCGACATGACCCGCATCGTAATTGGGCTCCTTGCCGCCACGCAGGATGACGTGACAATCCTCGTTGCCCGAAGTTGAAACAATCGCCGAATGCCCGCCCTTCGTTACGGAAAGGAAGTGATGCGGCGACTGCGCAGCGCGGATCGCGTCGATGGCAATGCGCACGTTGCCGTCGGTGCCGTTCTTGAAGCCGACCGGGCACGACAGCCCCGAAGCCAGTTCGCGATGCACCTGCGATTCAGTAGTACGCGCGCCAATCGCCCCCCAGGAAATCAGATCGGCCGTGTATTGCGGCGTAATCGTATCGAGGAATTCGGTGGCGCACGGCAAGCCCAGATCGCAAATTTCAAGCAGCAGGCCGCGCGCCAGCCGGATGCCCTCGTTGATGCGGAAGCTGCTGTCCAGGCGCGGATCATTGATCAACCCCTTCCAACCCACCGTCGTGCGCGGTTTTTCAAAGTACACCCGCATCACGATCAGTAGATCCTTCTCGTAACGCGGCACTTCCGCCTGCAGGCGTCTGGCGTATTCCATGGCCAGATCAACGTCATGAATCGAGCACGGCCCGATCACCACCAGCAAACGATCATCCGCCCCGTGCAGAATGCGGTGAATCGCCTGACGCGCGTTGAAGGTCGTCTGCGCGGCCTGGACACCGACGGGAAACTCGCGGAAAACGTGGGCCGGCGGCACCAGTTCCTTGATTTCCTTGATACGCAGGTCGTCGGTATTCGGTTTGCTTTGCAGATTCATGAAACGTCCTCGGGCAGAATTACTGGTCTTGAAAGGGGATTGATTTTACTCGAAGACCCGCACACTTGCCCTTCCCGTCGGAATCCCGCCAATCATTGCTGTGATGACACCGGTGCCACGTGCCAGTGGCGTTGTTGAACAACTCGGAAATTGGCGACCATCCGGAGGCCTGGCACAATACCCAGCTTAGGGCTGAAATCGATACCCCACGCCGGTTTCAGTCAGAATATGTTTCGGCTGCGCCGGATCGTCTTCCAGTTTCTGTCGCAAATGGCCGACATAGACGCGCACATAGTGGTTGCTTTCAAGACTACTCGTGCCCCACACCTCGCTGAGCAAATGGCGTTGCGTCATTACCTTGCCGGTATTGGCCAAGAATACGCAAAGCAGACGATATTCGATTAGCGTAATGTGCACCGGAACGCCGGCCTTGCTTACCATTCGCCGCGCCAGATCAATCTGAACGTCGCCAAACTCGACAAACTGCTTGCCGCCATCGACACTGCGATTATGCCGGCGTAACAGCGCGCGCGCACGGGCACGCAGTTCGGCCACGCCGAAAGGTTTGGTCAGGTAATCATCGGCTCCGACATCAAGCGCCAGCACTTTGTCCCGCTCACGCGTTCGCGCCGAAAGAACGAGAATGGGCGCGTCTGACCAACCGCGCACGGCACTGATGAAATCAATGCCGTTCCCGTCCGGCAAACCAAGATCGAGTACCAGCAGATCGGGCTTCCGCAGGCCGGCTTCAATCAGCCCCTGTGCCGAGGTACCCGCCTCATAGACACGACACCCCTCTTGTTCGAGCGCTGTGCGCACAAACTGGCGAATCTGTTTTTCGTCCTCGACGACAAGAACAACAGGCGGACGCTCGCTCATGGTTCCCCCGCCCCTCTCAAAAAGAGGGCTTCCTCGTCGATCTGCGGAGGATCGCCCAGTGGTAATGTGAAAGTAATGCATGCGCCGCCCTCGGCGCGATTGCGTGCCGATATCGATCCAGCGTGTGCTTCAATAACTGCCCGGCAAATAGCCAGACCCAAACCAACGCCCGGTTTGGACGACTCCACCTCGCCACGTACAAACATGTCGAACAATTTACCCGTTTGATCCGAAGCAAATCCCTGGCCGCAATCGTACACTTTCACTTCAAGCATTCCGTCGTGCGTTTGAGCATCAATCTCGATGAGCGTAGCGGGCGGCGAATACTTCGCGGCATTCTCCAAAACATTGCACAGCACACGCTCAATGAGCACCGCGTCAAACTCGACCAAAGGCAAGTCCTTGGCCAAATTCACCTTGATAGAGTGTTGCGCCAGCGCATGGCCCAGCAAGTTGATGCTTGACCCGACAACTTCCTCAATCGGCAACCATTCCTTATGCAGCGCAACGTCCCCCGCATGAAGGCGTGCCATATCGAGCAAGTTGTCTACCATCCCCGCGAGCCGCCCGGCTTGCCCGCTGATCTCCTTCGCCATTGTCTGCGCATCGACGTCGAGCGGGCGTTGTGTCGCATTGAGCGAGTCGGCAAGCCCGACCAGTACCGTCAAAGGCGTACGCAAGTCATGCGAAACTGCAGAAAGGATGGAACTGCGCAAGCGCTCGGAGGCGACCTGGATTTGCGTCTGCCGCGCCACATCCGCGTAGTAAACCCGCTCGATGGCGATGGCCACCAAGGAGGCCATCGCAGCCAATCTTTCGCCTTGCCCCTGAAAATGTCTGACCTGTCCATCCGGAAGCGCAACGGCAAGAACGCCCCGGACACGCGCCGAGGCATTCAAGGGCAAGTACATCGCCGGGTAACCGCTACCCGGCCGCTGAAAACACTCAACCGGTGCTCCGCGCTCGAATACCATCCGCGCAAGACGGGGCTCAATCAAAAAACAAGACGCTTCGGACTTCACCGACTCCACGCACACCTGCAGAATGCCTGCGTCGTCAGGCAGCAGAATGGTCACGTCAGCATCGAATAGCCGACTGAGGAACTTCCGCGTAATTTTGGCGACCTGCTCGACTGTCGACGCCCCCGTGAGACCGCGCGCCATTTCGTAAAGCGCCCGTGAGCGCTGTGCCTCTGACTCGGCCTCATCGGCTTGATGGCTTAATCCTCCGGTCAGTTGACCGATGACGATCGCCACCACCAACATGACCGCCAAGGCTACAAGAGACTGAGCGTCGTACACCTGGAACGAAAAGCGCGGTGACACAAAGAAGTACGTCAACAGCCCCACACTGAGAAACGCCGCCAACAAAGAAGAGGCCGCACCCAGTCCGACGGCAACGATCAGTACCGTCAGCAGATAGAGCATCACGATGATTGCCAAGTCCTGACGGGCGTACAAGGGCCAGGCAATAATCGTGGTCAGCGCACAAGCGAGCAAGATCAGCAACACTTGCCGCCAGACGCTAAGGACCTGAGAGCGACCTAACGGCTTCTTGGGGAATGAGGACATGTAGGGTGACCAAAAAATGCCGGAAACGAAACTTCACTCGATTGCTGGATTGTCCCGCAACAAGCCTATAAAAGCTGTAAAAAACACTTCGACGCGGGAAAAGCTGGGCGACTGATCATTCCCCGATACTGGGTCGGCTGGCCTGCGCCAATACCACACGCGCCCGCAAAGTTCTTGCAAGACAACGACAAGAACTTCACCACCAAGCCGATCCATTTTTTTACATCGTTTTTACACGCGCCACGAGAGAATGCCCATCCCAAAAACTTTCAAGGACATCTTATGGATCCCGCAACAATGGCCATAGACACCGGCAATACAGCGTTCATGCTGGTCTGTACCAGCCTGGTAATGCTCATGACGCCCGGTCTGGCATTCTTCTATGGCGGCCTCGTTGGCCGCAAGAACGTTCTGGCGATCATGATCCAGAGTTTCGTGTCGATGGGCTGGACAACGGTCATCTGGTTCGCCTTCGGCTACTCGATGTGCTTTGGCCCGACGATTGGCGGCATTATCGGCGATCCGACCTACTACGCCTTCCTGAACAACGTCACGCTGACCAGCATGTTCACGCTCGGCGGCAACGATGCCGGCATTCCGCTGGTGGTTCACGTAGCCTACCAGATGATGTTCGCCATCATCACCCCGGCATTGATTACCGGTGCCTTTGCCAACCGCGTCACCTTCAAGGCCTACATGCTATTCCTCACGGCCTGGCTGATCCTGGTGTACTTCCCCTTCTGCCACATGATCTGGCATCCGGAAGGCATTCTCTTCAAATGGGGTGTCCTCGACTTTGCCGGCGGCATCGTCGTGCATAACACGGCCGGTCTCGCTGCATTGGCCTCGATCCTTTATGTCGGCAAGCGCCGCATTGTCGAAAATACCGCCCACAACGTTCCGCTGATCGCCCTTGGCACCGGCCTGCTATGGTTCGGCTGGTACGGTTTCAACGCCGGCTCCGAGTTCCGTGTGGACAGCATTACCGCATCGGCCTTCCTGAACACCGACATTTCTGCCTCCTTCGCGGCAGCCACCTGGATGTTCATCGAATGGTTCACCACTCGGCGTCCAAAATTCGTCGGCCTGCTCACCGGTGCGGTTGCCGGTCTGGCGACGATCACCCCGTGTGCCGGTTATGTGTCACCCGCCACCGCCGCCTTGATAGGCTTCATGGCAGGAGTCATCTGCTTCTACGCCGTTGCCCTGAAAAACAAGCTGGGCTGGGACGACGCGCTCGACGTCTGGGGCGTTCACGGTGTCGGCGGACTAATCGGCGTCATTTTCCTCGGCATTTTTGCATCCAAGGCATGGAACCCGGCCGGCGCTGATGGCCTGTTGCTCGGCGGCACCGATTTCTTTGGCAAGCAAGTCGCCGCCGTCTTGATTTCGAGCAT
>JBBQAT010000016.1:0-46172 GCA_038316625.1 Burkholderiales bacterium | reverse complement strand
CAACTCAGGATGTCCTCCTCCCGGATCACGCCCCGATAAAGATAGCGCCCCAGATAGAGCAGTGCCTTCTCCCCCGTGCCGACCGATTTGCAGTCCACGACCCACGTCGCCGGGTAACGGCCCGGCAGCGTCAGGCCCGCCGCTTTGATCCCCGCCAGCACCTTTGCCCGGAAGACCGTGGCCAGCGTTTCATGGTTGAACAGATAGCCCTTCTTGCCTTTGCCCGGCCGTTTGGTCCGCCATTGCTTCTCCGTGCCCTCGACCCCAATCGCCGCCGCGGGCATGACCAGATGCACATGCGGATGAAAGTCCAGCCGGCGCGAATTCGTATGCAGCACCGCAATGGCCCCGGGCGTGCCCTGAAGTTGCTTATCGTTCTGGCTGAAGGCGCGCACCGTCTCCCAGGTACAGTGCATCATCAGATCGAAGACCACGCGCTGATGCGCGAAGGCCAGCGCCCTGAATTCGGCAGGGACAGTGAAGGTCAGCAGGAAGTACTCGGCCGGCACCTGTTTCTTCAGCTGACGTTCCAGCCATTGCTGGCTCTCGTGGTTCTGGCAGTTCGGGCAGTAGCGGTGGCCGCAGGAGTGCGGCACACGTTGCTGGTGCGGACATTCCGAGCACTGAACCTGCATCTTCAGGCTCGATTCCGTGCGGCAGCGCTTGATCGCCGCCATCGCCTGCAGGTGCTCGGGCAGGAGTCGGTTTGAGTACTGCGTGAGGAAGTCGGCGGAAAACGTGTTGATGAGGGTTGCCAGCCGGATCATTTGACCTGGCCCCAGTCGATGTTGAAGCAATCCATCAAGCCGTTGATGCGGTCGATGGCATGGTGCTTTGTCTGGTCGGTCAGATGCGTGTAGCGGACGGTCGTGAGAATGGAGTGATGGCCAAGGATCTTCTGCACCTCGATCAGGTCGACGCCGGCTTCGATCAGGTGGGTGGCATAGGCGTGCCGCAAGCTGTGTGGGGTGATCTTTTTTTTAGGCCGCAGGTTTCGATGACTTGGTGCAGCGCCCTTTGTACGCCGCCGGGGTCCAGCGGTGTGGTGGCGGTGGCTGCCCCTTTCAGGCCACCGTGGCGATTGGGAAACAACAGAACGGGGTTGCGATGCACGGACCAGAAGCGGCGCAGGACCGTGTGGGTGGCTTGCGGTAGGGGGACGAAACGGTCCCGATTGCCTTTCGCGTTGCGAATGTGCACGCGTCCGCGTTCAGCATCGATATCGCCGATCTGCAGCCGTAGCCCTTCGCCCAACCGCAGTCCCAGACTGTAGAGCGTGAAGTAGAACACGCGGTAGCTGACTACTCGGGTGGCGGCGAACAGGCGCTGAGCTTCTTCAACCGAGACGATGTCCGGCAGGCGTTGGCTCTTGGGCGGTTTGATCAGGCCGGGGGCGATCCAGGGCTTGCGCAGGACGTGGGCGTAGTAGAACTTTAATCCGTACAGGTCGAGCTTGACTGTGCTCCAGGAGTGCGAGGTAACCAGGTCGCTGAAATAGTCAGTGAGTTGCGCTTCGCTCAGGTGGTCGATGTGATGATCAAAGTAGGCGCCGATCCGGCGGATGGCCCGTGAATAGGCTTCGATGGTCTTCGGTTGCAGACCTTTGAGCTTGAGGTGCTTCAGATGGCTTTGGTAGTGCCGGTCAAAGTGCGCTGATGATGCTGTGTTCATGCTGGCGTATCTCCACGAAGTTGGGCAAAATCACTCCCTCATCAGCGAGGGCGTGATCGTGCAGAATAATTCGTGGGACCGCGAGGGGTACTTTCTCCGCGTAGCGGCTTCGTCCAACCCGCCGCTCAACCCCGCTCCTTTCAGTCGCTGGACGCTGCGCGATAAAGCCGCGCAGCGCCGGTTAGCTCCGCAAGCATCAGGCTATGCAAGCCGCGTGGATATTGGTCATCACGGTTACATGCCTGAAGAAGGCCGTATTTATTGGCTTACAGCCCGATTGTGTTTTTGACGCAGGTGATCATTAACCAGCTGTCGCGAGCCATGCGTTCCAGTGGACAGCGAAAGGCGCACCCGATACAGTTTCAATCATCATAACCATTTCCGGAAATCGCTATTGACAGCGGTCTCTGTTCATTCACTTATTCCCGTCGTCAGGCACATTTAACGACTATGCCCACTTCCTACTCGATCGTTCCCGCACAAGAAACGGATGCCGCCGAGATCACTCGTCTTTCGATCGAACTAGGCTATCAAACAACAGTCGATCAAACTCGAATGGTTCTCAAACAGATGTTGAGTTCGCCCAGTTACCTCGCCGTTGTTGCTTCCGCTAGTGCCGGGCGGCTGCTTGGCTGGGCCGTGGCCGAACGCCGGATAACTTTGGAGTCCGGCGAATCCGTGGAACTGACCGGCCTGGTACACGCCGCGCAGGCATAGGTAGGGCACTGGTGGCGGCTGCCGAACATTGGGCGCTTCAGAATGGTTTCTCCTCTATCCGGGTTCGATCCAACATTACGCGAACGGAGTCGCACCCTTTCTATGAGCGCCTTGGCTTCGAGCGAGCGAAGACACAACATGCATACAAGAAACCGTTGCCTCCCGCCACCGAACCCATCACTCAACCTTGCTCCTTTCGGTCGCTGGACGCTGCGCAATAAAGCCGCGCAGCGCCGCTCAGGTCTACTACAAGCGCTTCCACAATCCACCGGTATCAGGACATGAAAACATATCAGGGAGGCTGCCACTGCGGCAAAGTGCGGTTTGAGATCGAGACCGACTTAACCAAAGCAACCGAATGCAACTGCTCAATCTGTACACGGAAGGGCGCGTTACATCATCGGGTTTCGCCAGATCGATTCAAATTGCTTTCCGGGCAAGACTCGCTCGCTCTCTATAATTCGGGAACAAGCTTGCAAAGCACTGGTTCTGCAAGGTCTGTGGCATTCATCCATTCAGTAATCCACGTGCCGCTCCTGATATGTTCAGCGTCAGTATCCGTTGCCTGGACGACTACTGAAATGAGATACCGAACATCGAGGCAAAGCTGTTCGATGGAAATAACGGGGAAGAAGCCGTCAAGAAGTTCAAGTTCTAGTGGTCAGTCATGTTGAAACAGCTAGACACAAAGCTTCGTCATTCCGGGCTCGACCCGGAATGACGGCTTATCCACGCGTTTCAACAAGCTGCGCTTGTAGGCCCCCTCCGCCTTCGGCTCCGGCGGCCGGCAGGGCAATCACATGAATGCTGAGATCATGCAGATGCGTCTCCATAGGGCCGATTTGTCCAAAAAAAGCGTCGTCCCGGCAAAAGCCGGGACCCAGTATGTGCCCAAAAAACATGGATTCCGTGCTCTGCATTTCCTTCGGTCACCTTCGCCGGAATGACGGTGAGAAAATCAACCGGCTGATGACGATTCAAACGACATTCATGCAATCGCCCTGCGGCGGCCGGCCAGATCCACGTTGCCCCCACAGTTATACATTTACAATAACCGTTTCATCACCACCAGCGAGACATCAATGATCAAAATCAGCATTCTGTACCCGAACAACAAAGGTGCACGGTTTAACGTTTCCTACTATGTTGAAACGCACATGCCCATGTCCATTAAACTTCTAGGTGCTCATCCGGGCTTCAAGGGCGTATCTGTTGAGCATGGCCTTGGTGGTGTCGCTCCTGGGTCAGAACCGACATACATCGCCATGTGCCACTTGCTTTTCAATTCTGTCGAAGATTTTTTGGCTGCTTTTACGCCCAACGCAGAAGCGTTACAAAGTGACATGCCAAACTACACCGACATAGAGCCGGTCATTCAAATCAGTGAAGTGCTCATCGCTCGGTAGCAGCGCCGGCCGCCTCGACAGTTAGCCCTCAAAATCAATGCCATGGCTGTTAATCGTCTCCAAAGCGCACTTCTCACAATCGCTGTAGCTCTCCTGTCCGCTTGCGCCTCGGCACAGGCAGTGCGACCGTTTGCCACGGATGGCTGTAGCCTGTTCCCTGATCGATCTTTGATTGACAAGTCAGACTGGTGCAGTTGCTGTCTGGCGCACGATCTCGCCTACTGGCGCGGCGGCACAGCCGATGAACGTCTAAAAGCGGATCAAGACCTCAAAAGTTGCGTCTTTGCTGCGTCCGGTAACGCCAAATTGGCCGATCTCATGCTCGCAGGCGTCCGAGCGGGTGGTGGTCCGTACTTCTTCACGCCCTATCGCTGGGGCTACGGTTGGCCGTTCGGTCGGCTGTATGAGCCGCTTTCCGCCACCGAAGAGGCCCAGATTTCCTCGCTACGCGCACAATACCTTTCATCCAATCCGGCCTTGGCTTGCCCAACGCATTCCAGTAATAACATCTCCGTCAGGTGAGTGCTGACTGGTGCTCAGCCTCGCTCCCTTACCTCTACGGTAGCTGTCGCGATCAACTCGCACGAAATGGATACCATATGAATACAAACGGCCAGTGGATACCAAGGGCCATTCTGTGGGCAGGCGTAATTGAAGTGCTGGTGGGAGCGATGCACTTCCTGATGCCGCCGTTCGTATTTCGCTCCGCTGGGTTCGTGTCACTCAGCGCCAGTGAAGCCGATTTCGTGAGGCTGATTCTGTTCGCGCTGGGATTTCTGCTCGTGGCACTTGGCTCATTGACGGTAGTGGTATCGCTTCACCAGGAAGAATGGCACGGTCTTCTGTTGCCGCTCCTGACCATCCAATCACTCCTGTGGTGCGCACGGATTGGGATTGAGGTGCACTATCCAGTAGCAGTACCGCTCTTCTTCCTGGACCAGCCGACAACGCTAGTCATGCCGCTTCTTGTCTTCGAAACGTTGCTGTTTGTCCTGCCGCTTGGTTTCACTTGTTGGCTCAGCAGAACTCAACCCAGCCAGGCATGAGCGAATCACTCATGCGTGTCCCAAGAGAAACGGCTACCTGAGGGTCAGCCGGAAACCACTGCCCGGATGGATCACTTCGTTCGTGTCGCTGATGAACAAGCCGACCAGGACAAGGTTGATTTTCTTGAGCATGAACTCGGAAAGCGCTCCGCTGTTTTCCAGAATCAGCTCGTCCCCTGCCTTCATGGCCAAGGCCAGCGGACCGTAGTAGAACAAGGACTGACGGCCCTCACTGCGCCGGATCCCGATAAGCTCATTGAGATCCGTAAGAACGTTACACGTGTGAATCATGATGTTGCTCCAGCGAGCCAAGGCTCATGAAGCAGTTAACGATCAACAAGTGGAACGGTTGAATCGCGACTAAACAAATATCGCAGCGATTCAATGGCACTTGGCGACTGGATCGGCAGGGTTGACTCTGCGAAACGGATGAACGGATTCGTGACCCCTGCCCTGCAACGCCCGTCAATTGGCGATCTGCGAAGGCATGCCCTGGAGAAGCTCATGCCTATTACCTCTCCGGGCATCGGCCAGGGTGTTGAAATTTCTCGGCCAGTCCCTATATCGGTAGCGTGGACGCCGCGAAACCGGCGTTGATTTCCCCTTCAACTTAACAGGAGGACTATGACCATGTACCGAACTTTCTTCCCACGTGACGTTTTTTCAGAACTCGACCGGCTGCAACGTCAGCTGATGACCTTCGACGGTTCGCCAAGCATTCGCGGCTTGGGCAACGGCAGCTTTCCGGCACTCAACGTCGGCGGCACACCGAGCAGCGTCGAAATCTTCGCCTTCGCGCCCGGCATCGATCCGGCCAGCCTGGATGTTTCGCTTGACCGTGGCGTGCTGAGCATCAGCGGCGAACGCCGCAGCAACCTGCCCGGGCGCGAAGAAAAAGCCACCGTGCATATCGACGAGCGTTTTGCCGGCCGTTTCCGCCGGGTCGTCAGCCTGCCCGAGGACATTGACGCCGAAACCATGAGCGCCGCCTACAACGACGGCGTGCTGCACGTCAGCGTCAAGCGCCGTGCCGCAGCCCAGCCACGCCGGATTGCCATCCAGTAAAGCCAGGAGAACACATCATGAACGACAAAACTGTAACGACTGCCACCAAAAAAGGTGAAGAAACCCGCGAGGCCGCGCTCATGCCACCGGTCGACGTCATCGAGGATAGCGCCGGCATCACCCTTTACGCCGATTTGCCGGGTGTTTCGCGCGAGGCGCTGCACGTTCACGTCGAGGACGACACCTTGTTCATCGAAGGCAACCTCGGGCTGAAATTCCCGGAAGGCATGGAATCGAGCCACGCCGAAGTCGGCTTGCCGCGCTACCGGCGGGTGTTCACGCTGAGCAAGGAACTCGACAGCGACAAGGTCAGCGCCGAGCTCAAGCAGGGCGTGCTCAAGTTGCGCATTCCCAAGGCCGAACACGCACAGCCGAAGCGCATCCAGATCAGCGTCGGTTGATTGGCCGGCCACCCAGCCGGAACCTCACTCTCCCGCGTAGCGGATTTGCTGACGAGGCCGGCTGGGCTGGGCAATGTGATCAAGCGGCAGCACGTGCGTCTGCTTCACTTTTTGTAGCGCGATATTGGTCTTGATGTGGGCGACGCCGGGCAGGCGCAGCACGCGTTTCATCATCAGCTCCGAGAACGCTTCCAGATCGGGAGCGACAATGCGCAGCAGATAGTCGGCGTCGCCGCTGACCGAGAAGCATTCCATCACTTCCGGCATCGCGGTGGCGGCCTTCTCGAAGGCTTCCGACTGCGCCAGCCCGTGGTGCTCCAGAATGACTTGCGCGAAGGCGGTCACCCAGGCCGATGGCCTCGGGATCAAGCAGGGCGGCGTAGCCGGCGATCAGGCCGGTGTCGGTCAGTCGTTGCAAACGACGGCTGATCTGCGACGCCGACAGATGCACGGCCTCGCCCAGCGTTGCGTTGGTCGCATTGCCATCGCGCTGCAAGGCGTCGAGCAGCGACAGGTCGTAGCGATCAAGGGTGATTGTTTGCATGGTTTTGATCCATCGTGCATGGTTTGTGCATGATACAGGAGATATCTGCCGCAGAATGAACACATCATGCGCTGAATTCGCGTGACAATAGCCTCCCGATCTCCCCTACGGACGCCCGCCATGAACCTCACCGAATCCCTGCTGCACGCCCTCAAGGATCATGGCGCCCGCCAGATTTTCGGCATCCCCGGCGACTTCGCCCTGCCCTACTTCCGTATCATCGAGCAGTCGAAAATTCTGCCGCTGTACACTTTGTCGCATGAGCCCGGCGTGGGCTTTGCCGCTGACGCGTCGGCGCGGGTGAACATGGGGCTCGGGGTAGCCGCCGTGACCTACGGTGCCGGGGCCTTGAACATGGTCAATGCGGTGGCCGCCGCCTACGCCGAGAAGTCGCCCGTGGTTGTACTTTCCGGCGGGCCAGGCAAGGGCGAATCGCGCTCCGGGCTGCTCCTGCACCATCAGGCCAAGACGCTCGATTCGCAGTTCCAGATGTTCAAGGAAATCACCTGCGACCAGGTCAAGCTCGACGACGCGGCACGGGCGCCGGCTGACATTGCGCGCGTTCTGGCCAGTTGCCTGCGAAACTCCGAACCGGTCTATATCGAGATCCCGCGCGACATGGTCGCCGTTCCTTGCGAGCCGGTGATTCGGGAAACGGAACCGGCGGTTGATCAGGATGCGCTGAATGCCTGCGTCGAGGAAATCCTCGCCTGCCTGAAACAGGCCAAATCGCCGGTCATGATGGCCGGCGTCGAAGTTCGCCGCTACGGGCTGGAAGACAAGGTATCGCTGCTCTCGCGCCGCCTCGGCTTGCCGATTGTCACCAGTTTCATGGGCCGTGGCCTGCTCGCCGCGCACGAGGCACCGCTGGTCGGCACCTATATGGGCGTGGCCGGTTTGCCGGAAGTCACGCGACTGGTCGAGGAGTCCGACGGCCTGTTCCTGCTCGGCGAAATCGTCTGCGACACCAATTTTGCCGTGTCCGAAACGAAGATCGACCTGCGCAAAACGATCCAGGCGCTCGATGGCCGGGTCAGCCTGGGCTATCACACCTATCCGCAGATTCCGCTCGCCGCCCTGGTTGATCGCATGCTGGACTGCGTTGATCCGGGCGACAAATCCTTCTCGGTAAAAGCAGCGACCTTTCCCTACGGATTGATTGCCGATGATGCATCGATCACGCCGACCGACATCGCCACCGCCGTCAACGACCTGATGGCCACGCACGGCATCATGCCGATGGCTTCCGATATGGGCGATTGCCTGTTCACCGCCATGGAGATCGAATACACCCCGCTGGTCGCCCCCGGCTACTACGCCACCATGGGTTACGGCGTTCCCGCCGGCCTCGGCCTGCAGGCCGCCACCGGGCAACGCCCGCTGATCCTGGTCGGCGACGGCGCTTTCCAGATGACCGGCTGGGAACTGGGCAACTGCCGACGCTACGGCTGGGACCCCATCGTCCTGCTCTTCAATAACTCCAGCTGGGAAATGCTGCGCACCTTCCAGCCCGAATCCTCGTTCAATGACCTCGGCCATTGGGGCTTTGCCGAAATGGCCGCTGGCATGGGCGGGCACGGTGTCCGCGTGAATACCCGGGCCGAACTGAAAGCGGCGCTCGACAAGGCGATCAACACACGCGGCCAGTTCCAGTTGATCGACATCACCCTTCCACGCGGTGTGCTTTCGAACACTTTGCAACGCTTTGTAGCCGGCGTGAAACGGCTGACGGCGACGAAATAGACAGACCTGCGATGCCCGGAGAGCGGCATGGATAATCACTCTCAGGGCTATGCATCGGGGCATTGCCGTCTTTTGAGGTCCTGGGTTGAAAGTCCTGCCCCAATCTCCTGCGCCCACATCTTGACTGTCATGGCGTGCATGACGATACTTCTCACCCTTGTATGAATATTACATACCGTGAGGTGCTCGATGTCCAGAAATCCGTTTGCAGCAGGTTTCTTCCTCTTTCTGCTTGCCACTGCGGCTAACGCCGACAATGAGGCGCCGATCACCCGGGTCGTGCTTTATCCCGGCAGCGCCAGCATCGAGCGCACGGCGCCGGTTCCAGCGGGTTCAAATGCAATCGAAATCAAGGGGCTGCCCAACAACTTCGACACGAAAACACTCCTGGTGCAGGCCGAGCGCGGCGTCCGCGTTGGTCAGATCGTCATTCAAGAAGCGGCGCAGACAAATGGCGCTCATCCACGCGAGAAGGAGTTGCAGAAGAAGATCCGCGAGGCGAAGGATCAACTCGACACCCTGGATATCGACGTCAAGTCGGCCAACCTCGTCACCGCCTACCTCGACCGGATGGGCAGCGCCGCCCAGGGCGACAAGGGGGGCATCGACGCAAAAAACCTGCCCGGTCTGACTGAGAGCATTGAGTCATCGGCAGCGCGCGCCTACCAGCGGGCGCTGCGGGCCGAGATCAAAAAGAGATCAATCAAGGAAGACCTCGACAAACTGGAGTTCGAACTCGCGAAATTCAAGAGCGGCGCAAAGAACGCCCGAAGCATCACGGTGCAAACGGCGGCCGAGGCGCCGGGAATCATTCGCCTTTCGTATCAGGTCAATCGGGCGGGCTGGCAACCGGCGTATCGCGCCGCCTTCGACACGAATAAATCCACCGTCGATCTTGAGCGGATGGCGCAGGTCTCCCAAAAAACGGGGGAAGACTGGACGGGCGTCAAGCTCGTGCTATCCACAGGACAACCACAGGCTTTCCGCTTGCCGGTTGACCCGCAAACCCGTCGCCTGACCTATTACAAACCGGTTCCCCGTGAAGAACGGGCTTACGCTGCAGCCCCCGCTGCCATGATGGCCGCGCCGGCACCCGCCGCCAGGATGAAAGCGGCCAGTACGGAAGCCGATGACTATGTCGCCCCCGTGATTGAAACGGTTGGGGCATTCGCTACGGAATTCGAAGTTCCCGCCAAGGTGAGCTTGCCGGCCGACGGCCGTGAGGTGGCCGTCTCGCTTGGCAAGCAGACGCACGTGGTCGCCCAACGAGTGCAGGTCACACCAGGCATCAACCAGGCTGGCGTGCTGGTCGCCGAGTTCGAGCGCGCCGAAGGGGTCTGGCTGCCCGGCAACATCCAGTTGTACCGCGACGGCAATTACATCGGCGCAACCCGCTGGCAACCGGATGCGTCCGAGCGTTTCGCGCTCGGGTTTGGTCAGGACGATCTTTTGCGGGTCAATGTCGAACGCAAGAACCAGTTCGCCGGCAACGCCGGTTTTGTTGGGCAGAAAAACCAGCGCAAGATCGCCGATACCTATGTGATCGACAACCTGCACAAGAACGCCATCGATGTACTGGTACTTGAATCCGCGCCCGTCAGTCAGTCGGAAGAAATCAACGTTGAACGAATCTTGCAGCCGGCCCCTGGCGAGGTCGACTGGAAAGGCCGCCCCGGTGTCGTTGGCTGGAAAAAGCAGCTGGCACCAAGCGAGACCTGGAAAATTGACGTGGGATACACGATCACCTACCCGAAAGAGGGATCGGTATCCGGTTTGCCCTAATCGCCATCACCCACAGGAGACCCACGCGTGCCCCTTATTTCCCTGCGAACTGTCAAAAGACCGCCACTGAAGACCACTCTATTCGCTGCCCTGCTGGCGATTTCTCAATTGTGTTTTGCCGAAGTATGCACAACAGAAGACTTCGAGACCAATGTCAGCGGCGCGTCGGAATGCCTGAAGATGCGCCGTTTCGGCGTCGCCGAGCCTGACGTCATGTTGATCTGGCTGCACGGCGATGTCTCTTCCGGCGGCCCGGCGGATTATCATTTCCGGATTGCCGGGAGTGCGGCGAGCGAGTTTTCGTCATCGAAAACCCTGAGTGTCGCTATCGTGCGCCCCGGTTATCCGGATGGCGATGGCAATTCATCTTCGGTATCTCCTGCACAGAGTGGCCGATCAGATCACTACACCAAGGAAAACGTGGCCGAAGTCGCGACGGCCATTGAACACCTCAAAAAGCGCTTCAATCCGCGCAAGGTAATCGTCATCGGCCATTCCGGCGGGGCGGCAACCACAGCCAATATGCTGGGACTTCAACCCGAACTCTTTGACAGAGCAATCCTGGTAGCTTGCCCGTGCGACCTCGTCGCGTGGCGGGTCGGAAGAAAAGCGTGGAGTCGAAGTGAAAATCCCATCGCTTTAACGAACACCATTTCTCCACAGGCCAAAGTGATTGCGCTGACGGGAGAAAAAGACGACAACACCTCCACCCTGCTTGCCAGCGCCTATGTCGAGAAGCTGAAGGCGAGGAACATTGAGGCGACCTTCCTGTCCTTACCCAACGAAACACACAACAGTTCTTTCCGCTCACCGGAGGTTTTCAATGCAATCCGGAAGCTCCTTCTGTAGCGACAGGCCAACGCTTCGATCACCGGGAAACCCATGATCGAAGCGCTCGCCGTAGCCACCATCACAATCCTCGCCGTCATCAGCCCCGGCGCGGATTTCGCCATGGTGACGCGCAACAGCATGGTCTTGTCGCGTCGTGCCGGCGTGCTTACTGCAGCCGGAATCTCCCTGGGCGTCTTGGTTCATGTCGCCTATTCGATGGCCGGCATCGGGCTGCTGATCTCGAAGTCGATTGTGCTGTTCAGCCTGATCAAATTCGCCGGCGCGGCCTACCTGATCTACCTGGGCATCACCATGCTGCGGGCGAAGAAGGCTAACCCTGCCCTCGCGGTCAACGCGGCGACACCCTTATCGGACCGCGCCGCCCTGAAAATCGGCTTCCTGACCAACGCGCTGAACCCCAAGACTACGTTGTTCGTCGTCGCGCTGTTTACTCAGGTCATCAGCCCGAGCACGCCAATCGTGGTGCAGCTTGCCTATGGTGCCTTCATGTCGCTGGCCCATCTCGTCTGGTTCGCCCTGGTCGCCTACGCGTTCTCCTCCGAGGCGGCCCGGCGTTTCGTCGCCTCGTCCCGCCACCTCATCGAGCGCAGCATTGGCGCAGCGTTGGTGGCGCTTGGACTCGCCCTCGCCCTGTCCTCGATGAAGCGTGTGTAGGGCCCGGCCGACCATGCACGCCATCCGGACCATGACCATCGCCGACTACGATGCGGTGATCGAACTGATGCAGCAAACGCCCGGCATTTCAATCCGCGATGCTGACTCGCGCGAATCGACGGCGCGCTACCTCGAACGCAATCCCGGCCTCAGCTTCGTCTGCGAAATCGACGGGCAACTCGTCGGCTGCGTCATGTCTGGCCATGAAGGTCGCCGAGGCTACCTGCAGCACCTCATCGTTCTTCCGGCGCATCGACGCCAAGGCGTTGCCAAAGCACTCGTCGAGCGTTGCCTGAACGAATTGGAGAAACTCGGCATCCTCAAATGCCATATTGACGTCTTCAAGACCAACGCGCTAGCGTCAGCGTACTGGGAAAGCCAGGGCTGGACGCTGCGCACGGACATTCACCGGTATTCCTTTGTGCGCTCAGGGGGCGAAAACACCTGACTTTTGGGGAATGCGGAGATTAGGTTTCACAATCCGCGCATGATGCCCTGCGCCCCCTCTACATCCGGCAATCCGGCGGGCGAAGTACATCTTGTGAGACTAAAGATTGATAGGACTGGAATGTGCCGTGGGCCAACCAGGTGGTTCGGCAGATCGAGACAGGGTGGCACCTGGCGGGCCTTGATGAACGGATTTACCCGAAATACGTCTACCTGACACCGCAAACCATAACCGGAGAATCACATTAACTTTCTCGCTCACGCCCTGCTCGCGGGAGATTCCGACGCCGACCGGATCGGCGGTCTGATGGGCGACTTCGTCAAAGGCTTTCTGCCCGCCGGCTTGCCGCCGGCGCTGGCCTCGGGCGTGGCGCTGCACCGAGCCATCGACAGCTTCGCCGACCGGCATCCAGCGTTCATTTCCAGCCGGAGCCGGATCAGCGTCACGCGTCGGCGGGTGAGCGGCGTTCTCGTTGATCTTTTCTACGATCACCTGCTCGCCCGCGACTGGCCGGACCATGGACCGGGCCGACTCGACGACTATACCGCTGGGCTTTATGCCTCGTCGCAGAGGTTTTCTGACGCTCTTCCCGAGAAGGCGCGGGAAGTGGCGGTTTTGATGCGCACGCATGACTGGCTTTTCGCCTACCGGAATGTCACGGCGGTCGGACAAGCGATAGATCGCATGTCGATCTATCGCTTGCGGCGGGCCAATCCCCTGGCCGGCGGCATCGAGGAATTCCTTGCTGACGCCGACGGCTTTGAGGCTGATTTCCGGCGCTTTCTGCCCGACGCCGTGGCCTTTGCTGCCGAATGGCGAAAGGCGCGCGGCGAATGAACCCGGGTAACGCCTGCCTCGAAACCCTCATCAAATGGACATCTACAAATGGCATGCCGTGAGACCGGCATGAACATTGACTTGCATGCACTGTAGTCTGAAGATGGCCGTATTCATTGCCTTTCAGCCCGATGATAAACAAAGGGCCTGGCTGAACAGAAGCGAGTAATCCGCGAAGCTTGCGGCGAACTACAATCATGTTTCTGCATAAAACCGGAACCGCCATGATGCCGAACACCACGCCTCGTTTCAAACCGCTGACCGGCCACTACGAACCCTCGGCCATCGTGCAGCTTGCGGACGGCCGTTTTCTGATCGTCGAAGACGAAAAGGAGCATCCGTTCAGCCTGGTATCGATCAATCGCGACGGGAGTGTGAACAGCACGGCCCTGACGCCTGGCCTGTTCGAGTTCGACGACGGTTTCTGGAAGCTGGACGATCTCGAAGGACTGGCGCTCGATCCCTCGGGGTGGATTTACGCCATCACCTCGCAGTCGCTCGACGGCGACGGCGATTCAAAAAAGACACGGGAAAAGCTGGTCCGTTTCCGCATCAAAGGTGATCGCGTCGTTGACACCGGCGTGGTCAAGAGCCTGAAATCCTCGCTCCTGTCCACGCATCCGGCGCTGTCCGCAGCGGGCGGGATACGCGACGTCAAATCCGGCGGCGGGCTCAACGTTGAGGCGCTGGAAGCCAGCCCCGACGGCCGCCGCTTGTGGGTGGGATTTCGCGGCCCCTTGCTCGACCAGCGGGCGATTCTTGCCTGCATCGAAAACCCGTCGGAAATCTTCGATGCGAACGAAGCACCGCGAATCGCGCCACGCCTTGAAACCCTTGATCTTGGCGGCCACGGAATTCGCGGCCTGTCCTACGTCCCGGCCCTCGGTGGCTATCTGATCATCGGCGGCCCGGTAGGGCCCGAAGAGGCCGCGTTCCGGCTCTGGTTCTGGAGCAGCGAAACCGGGGCGCCGGCACGACGCGTCCGCCTCCCCGGATTGCCGGGTATCGAACGGGCGGAAGGGATTTGCCCGGCGGTTCTGGATGGCCGGCAATGCCTTGTGATCGTCAGCGACGATGGCAAGCGGGCTGAAGGGCGTTACGCCCAATTCCTGGTGCTTGACCTGGCCAGTTCGGGCTTGACGATTGACCCGATTGACCCAGTCTCCCCGACGCGCTAATGGAGACGGCCGGTTTACCTCTCGAACTCATAGTCAATCACCAGCGGCGCATGGTCGGAAAACCGCTGCGCCTTGTAGACGCTGGCCTCGCGCGCCGTTGCCGCCAGCACGGGCGTCGCCAGCTGGTAATCCAACCGCCATCCGACGTTCTTGGCCCAGGCTTGGCCGCGATTCGACCACCAGGTGTAACAATCGTCGGTGGTGGCCGGATACAGTTTGCGATACACATCGCACCAGCCGCCTTCGTCAAGCACACGGCTAACCCAGGCGCGCTCCTCGGGCAGAAAACCCGAGTTCTTGCGATTGCTCTTCCAGTTCTTGAGGTCGATTTCCTGGTGCGCGATGTTCCAGTCGCCACAGACGACGACATCCCGCCCCAATCGGGCCAGGTCGACAAGATGCGGGAGGAAAACGTCCATGAAGCGGAACTTGGCTTCCTGGCGCTCGGGTGAACTTGAACCGGACGGCAAGTAAAGCGAAATCACCGAAAGATTGCCGAAGTCGGCGCGCAGATAGCGGCCCTCGGCGTCGAATTCCGCGTTGCCCAGACCTTCAATCACCGCGTCCGGCTTTTGCCGGCACCACAGCCCGACGCCACTATAGCCCTTCTTTTCAGCGGCATGATAGTAGGCGTGCAGGCCAGCCGGCGCCTTCATTTCATCGGAAAGATCGGAATGCTGGGCTTTCAGTTCCTGGAAGCAGACGACATCGGCATGCTGGGCGGCGACCCAGGGCAAAACACCTTTGCTCCAGGCGGAGCGAATGCCGTTGAGGTTTAGAGTAATGATGCGTAACATGTGGAATCCACGCCGATATTGGCTCTGATTGCTTCGGATAAGTGAGTTATGGACTTTCGCCAGGAATTTATAGAATTTTCCCTCGCCCAGAACGTGTTGCGTTTTGGCGAATTCAAGACCAAGGCCGGGCGCATGTCGCCCTACTTCTTCAACGCTGGCCTGTTCAACGACGGTGCCGCGCTGAATCGGCTGTCGCAATTCTACGCCAAGGCGATCCTCGCCAGCGGTATTGAGATCGATGCCCTGTTCGGGCCGGCCTACAAGGGCATTCCACTGGTCGCCATTAGCGCGCTGGCGCTGGCCCGCGAAGGACGCAACCTGCCTTTCGCCTACAATCGCAAGGAAATCAAGGATCACGGCGAAGGCGGCAACATCATCGGCGCACCACTTTCCGGCCGCGTGCTGATCATCGACGACGTGATTTCGGCCGGAACATCCGTTCGCGAATCTGTCGAGATCATTCGTGCAGCGGGGGCGACGCCCTGCGGTGTCGTCATCGCGCTTGACCGCATGGAGCGCGGAACGGGCGAATTGTCGGCGGTTCAGGAAGTCGGTCGCGATTACGGCATTCCGGTCGTCGCCGTGGCCACACTCGACGATCTGATGACCTACCTGCGCAATCGCCCGGACTTCAAGGACTATGAAGCCGCCGTAGCGCGCTATCGGCAGCAGTATGGCGTCGCCCGCAGTGAGTAGATGCCGGACGCTGACAGCGGTGCTGGCGGTTACGTCGGCGCTCTTGTCCTCGTTCAGCGGCCCGGCATCGGCCGCTGGCAATCTCTATTGCTGCGTTGATGCGACCGGCAAACAGATTTGCGGCGATCTGCTGCCGCAAGCCTGTTATGGGCGTGCGTACCGCGAACTGGGTGAAAACGGCCGTACGCTGCGCACCATCGAAGCCCCGCTGAGTGCCGAGGAACGTGAGCAACGTCAGGCCGCCGACGAGAAACGCAAGGCGGAAGAAGCCATCGTGCGGGAAAGACAACGCAAGGATCAAGCGCTGCTGAATACTTACGGCAGCGAACGTGACATCGAGGCGATGCGCCTGCGCGCCCAAAACGATGCCCTAAAAGAAATCAAGGCGGCTGAAACGCAGATTGCTGAAATCCGCGAACGGCGCAAGAAATTCGAAAACGAAGCCGAGTTCTACAAGAAGAAAACCATGCCGGCTGAAGTCCAGAAGGGCTTGAAGGATGCCGATTACGAGATCAAGGCGCAAGAATCGGTCATCGAATCCAAGAAAAAAGAACTCGATATCATTCGTGAGAAATACGACGAAGACAAGCGCCGTTACCTTGATCTCATCAAGCGCGGCCTGACGCGCTGAAGAAAAGCCCCCGCCCCATTCCGGCGAGCGGCTTTTCCCTACCCCAGTTTCTTGCGCAGCAGTTCGTTAACCTGCTGCGGGTTGGCTTTGCCCTTGGTCGCTTTCATGGCCTGACCGACCAGTGCGTTGAACGCCTTTTCCTTGCCCGCCCGAAACTCGGCAACCATCGCCGTATTAGCCTGCAGAACGCCGTCAATCAGCGCTTCGATGGCACCACTGTCAGTGATCTGCTTCAAGCCCTGTTTGTCGATGATCTCATCCGCCGTGCTGCCTTCGCCGTTCCACAGGGCTTCAAACACCTTCTTGGCGATGTTGTTGGAAATCGTGTTGTCGGCGATGCACGCGACGAGACCGCCGAGTTGCACGGCAGTAACGGGCGACTCGGCGATGTCCTTGCCTTCCTTGTTCAGGCGCGCGGCCAGATCGACGGTCACCCAGTTGGCGCAGGGCTTGGCTGAGGCTTTTCCGGCAATCGCCACCGTCGCTTCAAAGAAATTGGCGACTTCGAGCGACGCCGTCAATGCCGTTGCGTCGTAGACTGATAGAGTGTAGTCAGCGACAAAGCGGTCGCGTTTGGCCGCCGGCAATTCGGGCATGCTCGCCCGCGTGCGTTCAACCCAGTCGCAATCGATAATCAGCGGCAGCAGATCCGGATCGGGGAAATAGCGATAATCGTGCGCGTCTTCCTTGCTGCGCATGGAACGCGTTTCGCCGGTGTCGGGATCGAAAAGAACGGTGGCCTGCTGAATGGCGCGCCCATCCTCGATCTCGGCAATCTGCCACTGCACTTCGTAATCGATGGCCTGCTGCATGAAGCGGAAGGAGTTGAGATTCTTGATCTCGCGGCGCGTGCCAAGGGGCTCGCCAAAGCGGCGCACCGAGACGTTGGCGTCGCAGCGGAAGGAGCCTTCCTGCATGTTGCCGTCACAGATGCCGATCCAGCGCACCAGCGCGTGCAGCGCCTTGGCATAAGCCACGGCCTCCGCCGACGAGCGCATGTCGGGTTCGGTGACGATCTCCAGCAGCGGTGTTCCGGCACGGTTGAGGTCGATACCCGACTTGCCGTGAAAATCCTCATGCAGAGACTTGCCGGCATCTTCTTCCAGATGGGCGCGCGTCAGGTTAACTGTTTTTTCTGCGTCACCAACCTGGATCGTGACCTGGCCGCCAACCACCACCGGCAGTTCAAACTGACTGATCTGGTACCCCTTGGGCAGATCCGGGTAGAAGTAATTCTTGCGTGCAAAAACCGACTTCGGCGCAACCGCCCCATCGACCGCCAGACCGAAGCGAATGGCGCATTCAACCGCACCCTTGTTAAGCACTGGCAACACGCCGGGCAAGGCGATATCAACGGCATTGGCCTGAACATTGGGTTCTGCACCAAAATCAATCGAACTGCCGGAGAAGATCTTTGACCGGGTCTGGAGTTGGGCATGCGTCTCGATGCCGATTACGACTTCCCATTGTTTCATGGCGTTTTACTCACTTTAAGGCGCCGTTAATAAATGACCTGAATCATTCGTAGGTTGGGCTGACGCCAGGAAGCCCAACATCGATGGTAAATGTTGGGCTTCGCACGCTCAGCCCAAGCTGCAATCAAGAACAGCGGCCACTTTTGGTATCAACCAGAATCGGCCACAGATAGCTGAAAGCGTCACCGCTACATTTGTCCTGGCAGGAGTTGAAAGCAACCGTAACGCCCTTTTCCTGCTCCCACATGCGCACCACGCAGCCGCTTGCGCCATCGGTCAAAACAACGTTGGGCAACGTAGCCGTCTGCTGAAAATTCTTCATGTCGAAGCGGCACAAGCCCTGCTTCGGGATGTTCACTTCGGCGACGAAGCGTTTGACCTCGGCCTTCGTCACCTGCAGATCCATCGATCCACGACCGCCAGCCACATCGCGGAAACTACATTTTGTGCGCACATCCAGCGCCCGGTCAGGGATCGGTTTCAGGTTACGGCCGAGCAAATGCTTGAGCGGCTGCGATTCGATTTGCTCTTTTTTCGGCGGCGGCTTTTTTACGGTCGCGACCGGTGCGACCGGTGTCGGTACAGGCTCGGGAGCCGGCTCCGGCGTTGCGCAGGCACCGAGCAGCACACTCAGCGCGACGGCAATAATCCGCTTCATCAAAGGCTCAGTCGAGTCCGGCCGGTGACTGCAGATGCCAATCGCTGGCCTGCTGGTAGCGATGTGCGATGTTGAGCATCCGTGCTTCGCTGAAATAGTTGCCGATCAGCTGCAGGCCCACCGGCAAACCACCAGCGAATCCGCAGGGAATCGACATCCCGGGCAGGCCGGCCAGATTGACGGCAATGGTGTAGATGTCCGAGAGATACATCTGCACCGGATCGGCGGTCTTTTCGCCAATCCTGAACGCTGTGCTCGGGCTGGTCGGTCCCATGATCACGTCGCACTGCTTCAGCGCCGCGACGAAATCGTTGGCGATCAGGCGGCGGATGCGCTGCGCTTGCAGGTAATAGGCGTCGTAGTAACCGTGCGAAAGCACATAGGTGCCGATCAGGATGCGGCGCTTGACCTCGGCACCAAAGCCCTGCGTCCGGCTCTTGGCGTACATGTCGTCGAGGTTGTCGTACTCGGGCGCTCGGTAGCCGTAACGCACGCCGTCGAAACGCGAGAGGTTCGAACTGGCTTCGGCCGAGGCAATGACGTAGTACGACGCAATCGAGAGCTTCATGTTGGGCAGGCTAACCTCGACCGTTTCGGCCCCCAGCTTGCGATACTCGGCAATCGCTGCTTCGATGCGCTGCATCACTTCGGGCGCACAGCCTTCACCGAAAAACTCTTTTGGCAGGCCGATCCTCAGCCCGGCCAGCGGCTTTTCACCGACGGCAACGGAAAGTTCACGGCGATAGTCTTCCTTCGGGTGATCAAGGCTGGTCGAATCGCGTTCGTCGAAACCTGCCATGGCATTGAGCAGCAGCGCACAATCTTCAGCGGTATGCGCCATCGGCCCGCCCTGGTCGAGCGACGAGGCGTAGGCGATCATGCCGTAACGCGAAACGATGCCATAGGTCGGCTTCAGTCCGGTCAGATTGCACATCGATGATGGCTGGCGGATCGAACCACCGGTGTCGGTACCGGTTGCCGCCGGTACCAGCCGCGCGGCAACCGCAGCCGCCGAGCCGCCGGACGAGCCGCCGGGAACGCGCGCCGTATCCCAGGGATTTTTCACCGCGCCAAAGTAGGAGTTTTCGTTGGACGAACCCATGGCGAATTCATCCATGTTCGTCTTGCCGAGGATGACAGCACCCGCCGCGTTAAAGCGTTCGATGACTGTCGCATCGTAGGGGCTGACAAAATTGCCGAGCATCTTCGAACCGCAGGTGGTCAGGCGACCCTGGGTACAGAAAATGTCTTTCTGCGCCAGTGGAATGCCGGTCAGCGGGTCGGCCGTTCCTGCAGACAGGCGTGCGTCAGCGGCGCGGGCCTGCGCCAGGCTCATTTCGGCATCAACCGTGATGAAGGCGTTGAACTGCGGATTGAGACGGGCGATCCGGTCAAGATAGAGTTGGGTCAGCTCGACGCTGGAAATTTCCTTAGCCGCCAGAGCCTGCGAGAGGCCAGCTACGCTGCGTTCAATCATTCGATCACCTTCGGCACGAGATAGAGACCGCCGTCGGTTTCCGGCGCGATGGCCTGAAACGCGTCGCGCCGGTTGCTCTCGGTGACGGTATCGGCGCGCAAGCGCTGCGCCAGATCCTGGGCATGCGCCATCGGCGCGATGCCTTTGGTGTCAACGGCCTGCATCTCTTCGATCAGGGAAAATATATCGTTCAGCTGGCCGAGCGTGCTTTCCGCTTCGGCATCGCTGACTTCGATCCGGGCGAGGTGAGCAACGCGCCGGACTTGTTCCAGGGTTAGCGACATGGCAATGAAATCAGTAAGATAGAGTTCGGTTTCAAAACGGGTAGCCATATAAGGTATCATAAATGCTTTGCGCTCCGCAGCCCCTGCGGACCCACCCACCGGATATTCAGGTATGTTCAGTTTTCTTCGCAGTTATTTTTCAAACGATCTCGCCATCGATCTGGGTACCGCCAATACCCTGATCTACGTTCGCGGCAAAGGTATTGTGCTCGATGAACCCTCAGTCGTTGCCATCCGCATGGAAGGCGGCCCTAACGCCAAAAAAACCATTCAGGCCGTCGGTCTGGCCGCCAAGAACATGCTTGGCAAGGCACCGGGCGCCATCACGGTCATTCGTCCGATGAAGGACGGCGTCATCGCCGACTTCACCGTCACCGAGCAAATGCTCAAACAGTTCATTCGCAAGGTGCACGATTCGCGCATGCTTTCACCGAGTCCGCGCATCATCATCTGTGTTCCCTCAGGATCGACGCAGGTTGAACGCCGTGCCATTCGCGAATCAGCCATCGGTGCCGGTGCCAGCCAGGTTTTCCTGATCGAAGAACCGATGGCCGCTGCGATCGGTGCCGGCCTGCCGGTTTCCGACCCGACCGGATCAATGGTTGTCGATATCGGCGGCGGCACGACGGAAGTCGGCGTCATCTCGCTTGGAGGCATGGTTTATGCCGGATCAGTACGCGTCGGCGGCGACAAGCTCGACGAAGCAATCATCAACTACATCAGCCGAAACTACGGCATGCTGATTGGCGAAAATACCGCTGAAAACATCAAGAAGCGCATCGGCTCAGCCTTCCCGGGAGCCGAAGTCCGTGAAATGGAAGTTTCCGGCATCAACAAGGCCGAAGGCATTCCGCGCAAGTTCACCATTTCCTCGAACGAAATCCTTGAGGCACTCACCGAGCCGCTCAACAACATCGTGTCGGCGGTCAAATCGGCCCTTGAGAAAACACCTCCTGAACTAGGTGCTGACATTGCCGACAAGGGCATGGTACTGACCGGCGGCGGCGCATTGCTGCGCGATCTTGATCGCCTTCTAATGGAAGAAACCGGCTTGCCGGTGATCGTCGCGGAAGAGCCGCTGACCTGCGTCGCACGCGGGTGCGGCATGGCGCTCGAGAGAATGGACAAGCTCGGCAGCATCTTCACCTCGGACTGAAGTGCAGCAAGGGGTACAGAGTGAAGCGTAGAATCTAATACACGATACGCTTCACGAGATTGAGCTCGTCCGGGCTCGACTGTCTTGTCGGTTATACTGACTTCCGACACTTTAATCTTCACTCCTCTCAGAATCGATGGATCATCAGCCGCCACCGTTTTTCAAACGCGGACCGGCGCCTCTGGCGCGACTGTCGTTTTACGCCACGATTTCACTGGCACTGATTTTCTTCGACTCACGTTTTCAGACGCTGGAATTGCTGCGCCAAGGGGTTTCGCTATTCACTCACCCGGCCCAACAGGTGGCGCATGCACCGGTTGATTTTATCCAGAATGCTGGCAGTTATTTTTCCAGCATCTCCCGGTTCCAGGATGAAAACAACCGCCTGAAGCGCTCGCAGCTGGATGGTGCAGACGAATTGTTACGGACGCGCCAGCTTGAGGCCGAAAATGACCGCCTGCGCAAGTTGCTCGAACTCAAGGGGCGACAGCAGGCCAACGGTCGGGTAACACAAGTGCTGTATGCGGCACGCGATCCGTTCTCGCGCCGCGTCATTGTAGACAAGGGGCAGCAGGACAAGATTGTCCCCGGGCAACCCGTAGTCGATGATGCCGGCGTCGTCGGGCAGGTCACGCGCGTTTTCCCCTTTGTTTCGGAAATCACCCTGATCACCGACAAGGATCAGGCGGTGCCCGTACAGATTGTGCGTAACGGTCTGCGCTCCGTCGTTTTCGGCTTGGGCGATGGTCAACTCGAATTGCGCTTCATGCCTGCCAACGCCGATGTGCAGAACGGCGATCTGCTGGTGACCTCCGGGCTGGATGGTATTTTCCTGGCGGGACTTCCGGTAGCCAAAGTTGTGCACATAGAGCGCGATACGTCCTACTCCTTCGCCCGCATCTACTGCGTACCGGTTGCTGGCGTCGAGAACTTCGGCGAGGTTCTGGTGCTCGATCCGCGCGAAACAACGCCGCTACCGGCGCAATTGACGAAAGAGGCGGCTCCTGGAGCCAAGACGCCAGCCAAGCTTGGGGCGAAGAGCAAGCGCCTGAAACGGGAATAGGGAACACATCGATGCAACCCACATTTTCCTCCTCTCGCATCCTGCAACCGGTTCGACCCTGGTTCATCCTGCTCAGCCTGCTCGTCGCCCTGCTGCTCAACTTCATCCCCACCGCCGCCTGGCCCTGGATGCCGGACTGGGTGGCGCTGGTTCTTGTCTTCTGGAGCATCCGCGAGCCGCGCCGCGCCGGCATGGGTTCCGGCTTCATTCTCGGGCTGAGCATGGACGTCGCTGACGCCAGCCTGATGGGCCAGCATGCGCTGGCGTATGTACTGGTCGCCTACTTCGCTGCTTCGCTATCGCGCCGGATCCTCTGGTTCCCGCTTGGGCAACAGGCACTGCATACCCTGCCCCTGTTATTGCTGGTGCAGCTTGTCCAGCTCGGGGTACGCGCCGTGCCTGGTTTCACCTTTCCCGGATGGAGTTACTTCGTCGGACCGTTTGTCGGCATGCTGCTGTGGATTCCGTTGACCTTCGTTCTACTCCTGCCGCAGTATCAACCGATCGACCGCGACGCCAACCGGCCGATTTGAGGAAATGAGCCTTGCGCATTCGTTACACAGCACCGAGCACACAGGACAACGAACTTGATCGCTTCCGTTCCCGCGTCATGGTTGCGGCGGGCGCTGTGGTGCTGGCCTTTGCCCTTCTGATCGGGCGTTTTGTCTTCCTGCAGATCATTCAGCACGACTACTACATCACGCGTGCCGAAGACAATCGCATTTCGCTGGTGCCTATCGCGCCCAATCGTGGCGTCATTCTTGACCGCAACGGTACGGTCATGGCGCGGAACTACTCGGCGTTCACCCTCGAAATAACGCCGTCAAAAGTCGAAGATCTCGATGTCACGATTGAAAATCTCGGCAAACTCGTCGAAATTTTGCCCAAAGACCGGCGTCGCTTCCGCAAGCTGCTCGAAGAAAGCAAGTCGTTTGAAAGCCTGCCCATTCGTACTCGGCTGAATGACGAGGAAGTCGCCCGTTTCGCGGCGAATCGTTACCTTTTCCCCGGCGTCGAAGTCAAGGCGCGCCTGTTCCGGCAATACCCGCTCGGCGCGGTCGCCTCGCATGCCCTTGGCTATATCAATCGCATCAACAAAACAGATGTCGATATCATTGAGCAGAACGAGCAGCAAGCGAATTACAAAGGCACCGACCACATCGGAAAAACCGGCCTGGAGCAGAAATACGAGTTCCAGTTGCACGGCGAAACCGGCTATGAAGAAGTCGAGACCGATTCCGGCGGACACGCGATTCGCAGCCTGTCGCGCACAGCCCCGGTGTCCGGCAACGACCTGACGCTGACGCTCGACGCCAAGCTGCAGGAAATAACCGAAAAAGCCTTCGGCGACCGGCGCGGCGCCCTGGTCGCCATTGAGCCGTCGACCGGTGGCATTCTCGCTCTGGTTTCAACGCCGACCTTCGACCCGAATCTGTTTGTCGATGGCATCCGTACTGAAGACTGGGATCTGCTCAACAATTCGCCGGATCGTCCGATGGTCAACCGGGCACTGAACGGTGCCTACCCGCCCGGCTCGACGTTCAAACCCTTCATGGCGCTAGCCGCCCTTGAGCTAGGCAAACGCACTCCGCAGCAAACGATTTCCGACCCCGGCTCCTTTACCCTGGGCGGCCATGTCTTCCGTGATGACAAGAAAGGCGGGCACGGTCTGGTCGACATGTACAAATCAATCGTCCAGTCGTGCGACACCTACTACTACATGCTGGCCAACGACATGGGCATCGATAACATCGCCCGCTTCATGGGGCCGCTCGGTCTGGGCAGCAAAACGGGGGTCGATATCGAAGGCGAATCCGAAGGCGTGCTACCTTCACAGGAATGGAAGAAGCGCCGCTTCAAGCGCCCGGAACAGCAGAAGTGGTTTGCCGGCGAAACCATCTCGATCGGCATTGGGCAAGGCTATAACGCTTACACACCGATTCAGCTGGCGCAGGCAATGGCCACCGTGGCCAATAACGGTGTACTCTTCCGCCCCCACCTTGTCAGGTACATTACCGACAGCAGGACCGGCGAAAAAACGCTGGTCGAGCCGGAGCCCCTGCGCCGGCTCCCATGGAAACAGCAGAATATTGATACGATCAAGAATGCAATGATCGGCGTTAACAAGGAAGGGACCGGTGCCCGCGCGTTTGCTGGTGCCGAATACGTTTCTGGCGGAAAAACGGGAACCGCGCAGGTGTTCAGTCTGAAAGGTGCGGATTACAAAGGGGGCAAACTCAAGCAGGAGTTGCGCGATCACGCGCTCTTCATCGCCTTTGCGCCAGCGGACAACCCCAAGATTGCCCTCGCCGTTCTGGTTGAAAACGGCGGCTTTGGTGCTCAATCCGCTGCGCCGATCGCGCGCATGGTGATCGACTACTATCTGCTGGGCAAACTGCCCAAGGGCCCGGCAGAGGAAGTAGACACCCCGGACGAGGAGGACTGACGCATGTTCCAGGAACTACTGCAACGCTTCCGCATCCGGCTAGTCGGGCATATCGACGGTCCCTTGCTGGTGATCGCGCTGGCCATCATGGCCTTTGGTCTGGCCACCATTTACAGCGCCACGTTCGACGCCAATAACCGTGCCTTCAGCCAGGTAGTCAACCTGCTGATCGGCCTGACTGTCATGTGGGCCGTTGCCCAACTCCCACCGCAGAAACTGATGCGTTTCGCCGTCCCGCTTTACGTTATCGGCGTGATTTTGCTGGTGATGGTTTTCCTGTTTGGCGTCAAGGTCAATGGCGCACGTCGCTGGCTATCGCTCGGCTTTACGCGAATCCAGCCGTCCGAGATCCTCAAGATCGCCATGCCGCTGATGCTGGCCTGGTATTTCCACAAGTACGAAACCGTCCTCAGATTTCGTCACTACGCCATTGCCGGCCTGTTGCTGATCATTCCCTTCGGCCTGATCGCCAAACAGCCCGACCTGGGCACGGCCATCCTGGTCGGCGCGGCAGGTTTCTACGTCATCTTTTTTGCCGGTCTGCCGTGGAAGGTAATCATCGGCATGATTGCTGCGGGTGCCACGGCTGCGCCCTTTGTCTGGACCATGCTGCACGGTTACCAGCGCAAGCGGATTCTCACCTTGATCGACCCGACAACTGATCCGCTCGGGTCGGGCTATCACATCATCCAGTCAACAATTGCCATCGGCTCCGGCGGCACATTCGGCAAGGGCTGGCTCGAAGGAACACAAACCCACCTCGAATTCATCCCGGAACGACATACCGACTTCATCTTTGCCGTCTTCTCGGAAGAACGCGGCTTGCTCGGCAACAGCATTCTGGTTTTCCTCTACCTGATGTTGATCGCCCGCGGGCTGATGATCACTAGCAACGCATCGACGCTTTTTGCGCGCGTTCTCGGCGGCTCGATCACGCTCAGCTTCTTCACCTACGCCTTCGTCAATATGGGCATGGTCAGCGGCATTCTGCCGGTGGTTGGCGTCCCGCTGCCGTTCATGAGCTATGGTGGAACGGCCCTGGTGACCCTGTTTCTCGGACTCGGCATTCTCATGAGTATCCATTCGCACCGGATGCTGGTCAAACAGTAGCGAAGGGAAGAGACGTGAGGCTCAATGAGCGTAGGTTTGGGCTGGCTTGGCTGTCCGTACTGCTCCTTGTCGCGGCCTGCGGCGGGAAGCCTCCACGCCCAGCCACTGACGCTCCATCGCCAACGCCCACCATAGCCGAACCGCCAGTGCCAAGTGCACCGAGCAGGCCAGCAACCAAGCCGAACGTGACACAAAAACGCGGCGGTGCTTACTACAAGGACGATGGCCCCGGCGACGACATCCCGGACGACCTGGACAGCATCCCGGATGCTCAGCCGCGCAGCGAACCCTTGCATCGATTCGCCAACAACCCCTACGTCGTGCTCGGCAAATCATATGTACCGGCCACCCAGCTCAAGCCCTATCGACAACGTGGCATCGCCAGCTGGTATGGAAAGAAGTTTCACGGGCAGAACACGTCAATCGGCGAACCCTACGACATGTTCTCGATGACTGCCGCGCACCCGACGCTGGCCATCCCCTCCTATGTGCGGGTGACCAGCGTAAGCAACGGCAAATCCGTCGTCGTACGCGTAATCGACCGTGGCCCGTTCCATGCTGACCGGATCATCGACCTCTCCTATGCCGCTGCGTATCGCCTCGGCTACATCAACAACGGCAGCACGCAGGTAGAGGTTGAAGCCATTCTGCCGAGTGATGCAGCGGCTGTAACTTACGCACAGGTCGCCCCCCCTGCTCTCGCCGTCAAGCCCGCTCTGACGCTGCCTGAAAATGACGAGCTTGATCAGCTGGTGACTACTATCGCCGCCAACGAGGCGCCCGCAAAGACACCCCAGAAAGGCGTCTTTCTGCAGCTGGGTGCCTTTTCCAGCGCCGATAACGCGGAAAGCCTGCGCTCGCATTTGTCACGGGATCTCGACTGGCTGACCGAGGGAATACAGATCAATCCCGGCGCCGGCATGCACCGCGTCCATCTTGGCCCCTACGCAACCCGCGCAGACGCCGAGAAAGTCGCGGAAAAGATCCGGCTGGCACTCGGCTTCAAACCAGCCTTTGTGACGCGCTGATTTGCGTTGATGCTCGATGAAGCGAACAGCACGACGCACCCGCATTCGCCCCCATCAACACGACTTTCGTCATATTTACTTTGGTCAGGATTGACCTTAGACTCGACCGGCAATCAGTCAGACTGAACCTCGTAGTGCCCTTTCGACCGTTGCTTCAACTCGGAGACTCGTCATGCTCAATTGTTATCGAGTGATCGTTACGTTTTGCCTTGGTTTGCTTTTTGTTCATCCATCAGCACAAGCAAGCATGTATGTCTTCGGCGATAGCCTGAGCGATGCCGGTAACGTTTTTGCCAGCAGCACAGCCGATCCAAACCTTATTGCCGATCCGATCGTGCCGCCGTACTACCAGGGTCGTATGTCGAATGGGGCGAACTGGACGGATCAGCTTGCCGACCGCCTTGGCATGTCGCGTCCAAGCGCCAGTCTCGGCGGCGGCACCAACTACGCCTGGGCCGGTGCAACTTCCGGGTCGGGGCAAACCTTGAGAACCTCGCTGGTGATCCCCGGGCAAAAGCAATACGTGGACAATGTCGGCAAGCAGATTCAGACGTTCAGCAACAGCCACCCCGGCGGATTTGCAGCCGACGCGCTGGTCATCGACTGGTCCGGGTCAAACGACTTCCTTTACGGCACGCTGGGCGTCCTTGGTGGCCAAACAACCGAAGCCGCTGTCGCAAAAGGAATCCTCTTGCACACAAAGAATAATCTGCTTGCCCTGGAGGGACTTGGCGCGCGCACCATCCTTTTGCCTAACCAGATCGACGCGGCGGATACGCCCATCTGGAGCGGTCGTTACGGGCTTCCCGCTGCCGGGCAATCGGTATTGCGGACGATGACAGCAATCTTCAACACTGGCTTGCTCGCGCTCATCGCCGAACTGGAGGCAACGCAAGACTTCGACGCCAACATCGTTTACGTCGACATGTATGGGACGGCAAAGAATCTCATTGCCCATCCAGGGGACTATGGCTTCAGGAACGTCACCGATCCCGCTTTTCCGAACCACATCCCTGACGCAACAGACTACCTCTTCTGGGATCCGATTCATCCCACAACGAATGGTCACCGTTTCATCGCAGAGGCGGCGTATGCGGCGCTGGTGCCCGAGCCGGCAACCGGCGTGCTCTTGCTGACCGGACTGGGATTGGCGGGCTGGATGACAAGGCGCGGTAGTCAGGCCAGGGTCCTTCGAAGCTGATCCGTTCTTTTGCGGAAGCCAGGAACGGGGGCTCTTTATCGGCTTGGCCCCGGGTTGCTGACGATACCGTTCTGTACCTCGCCAAACACCCACTGACGAAAACGTTTCTGCAGCGACGTCGGCTCAACCCCCTTGGGCGTGACAAACCAATAAACACGGTCGACCGGGACGGTGATGTCGAAAAGGGGCACCAGCGACCCGTCGCGCAATCCTTCGTCGGCCAGACTGCGCCGCGTCAGGATGACCCCTCTACCGCCTTCCGCCCAGCGTAGCGCGAGCGCCGAATCGTTGAAAAACAGGCCTTTTTCCGGTTCATTCCAATCCAGACCCGCCGCAGCAAACCACGGTGCCCAGGATTCGTCATCGGCCCGCAACAAGGCACAGCCTGCCAGATCCGCAGGGGTTCCCAGCGCGTGTTCAAGCAGATAGCCGGGACTGGCGACAACGAGCATCTCGTCACGCATAAGCAACGTCGTGTCCAGAGTTTCATCGGGCAGGACACTCCAGCGAATCGCCACATCGACGCCGTCACGCGTGAAATCGAGCACCTCACCGGTTGAAATGAGATTGATGACAACCTCCGGCTCCTGCTCGATGAACCGCTCAAGGCGCGGAGTGAGCCAACATGCGGCTAGCGACGGGATGGTCGTAACCGTCAGCCGGTTCGGGTTGGCGCGCTGACGAACCTGTTGTGTGGTGCGGGCAATGGCGCACAAGGCCTCATTGGCCCCCAGCGCCAGTTCGCGACCAGCGGCAGTCAACATCACGTTGCGCCCGGATCGCCCGAACAGTTTGACCCCAAGAATGTTTTCGAGGCTCTTTACCTGCTGGCTGACGGCACTGTGGGTAACGAATAGCTCGTCCGCCGCCGCCGACATGCTGCCAAGCCGAGCCGCTGCTTCAAATACGCGCAGCGCGGGCAGCGGAGGAAGCTTCCCCGGACGCTTCATACGTTAGCCATCCTTACATTTTCTTTAGAAAGGATCGATTGTAGCAAGGCTGAGAATCAATAAAAATGGCCATCACTGATTCACCACGTTGCAACAGGAGAACAAATATGGTAACTCGACTGACAGATGAAATCTACGACCTGGATATGGGTCTAGCGCTGGCACTTGATCGGGCGCACAACAAGACGATTCGCTGTGTGGAAACGCGCCTGTGGATCACCGAGGAAGGTCGCGCTGAAGACATCATTCTCTCGTCTGGCGAATGTTATGCGTTCAAGGGAAAGGGGCGAGCGGTAATATCGGCCCTGTTCGGCAAAACGCGCTTTTCGCTCAGCAAAAAGCCTGGCTGGATTGCACGTAGCGCTAGAGCATTCCAGGGGCTCTGGTTACGGCTTCCTTGCGACACCTTCCCTTTCATCCGCCTCTGACCCGTGGCAGCAAAAATCAAGCAGAGATCTCCACGCCATGATTCGCCACCAGGCGCAACCGCTGTCAAATCGGCGACGCAAGATGTCGGCCGCAACGCGGCCGACATCCACTCAGTCATTGGCGCTTCATTCTCTCGCTATCGGCGCATAACGGCGGTTCCAGGCTCATACTCGGCCGCCTTCAACGGACTGTGCGCAGCAAAATAGGCGCGTAACACATCGGCATCAACAAAGCCGGTATTCACGAAGCTCGGCTTGTCAGAAATCCGGGGATATCCGTCGCCGCCCGCCGCCGTGAAATTATTGAGCGTCACGCGGTAGGTTTTGGCCCCATCGAGAGGCACGCCGCCGATTTTTACGTTGCTGACCGCGCCGCCGGAGATTTCCATCGCAATGCCGGCAAATTGCGGGAAGGCACCTGAACCGGGCGTCATTTTGGCGGCGACGTTGAGATAGTCCATCACCTCCTTGCCATTCAAGTCAACAGTGCAAACCGTATTGCCGAACGGCTGAACCTTTAGCACATCCTTGTAGGTCACCTTCCCTGCTGGGATGGAATCACGCACGCCGCCGGAATTGAGCAAGGCGAAATCGGCCTTGGTTTTTTCCATCATCGCACGGCCAATCAACACACCGAGGTTAGTCGGCTGGCTGCGCACGATATCGCGGCCGCCCTCAAGACGTGCTTCCGTGGAACCGACCTGAACGCCAAGTTTCTCCTGGCCGACCTGCTGGAACGGTGTGAGCAAATCCAGCATTTCCTTGTTTTCGGCGACTTCGCTGGTGTAATTTACGAGAGAGGTCTTTCCATCCGCCGCCTTGACCTGCTTCTTGAGATTGACCGGAATCAGCGCGTACTTTACCAGCTTGAACTCGCCGTTTCGATACTCGAAATCGGCACGCCCAACGTACTTGCCCCATTCATGCGCCTGCACAATCCACGCACCATTCTGGCGATCAGGCTGACACGGCGCCCCCGGAACATAGGCGCGATCCAGCACGTTCTCTGCCTTCATGCAGGCCGGGTTCTGTGTGTGACCGCCAACAACGAGGTCAATACCGGAAACAGCGCGCGCCATTTCGACGTCGCCTTCGGCCTGCGTCCCATGCCGACCGTCTTCGTAGTGCCCCATATGCGTCGCGGCAATCACGACATCGGCCTTGCTGCGCAGCTCCGGCACCAGTTTTTTTGCTTCCGAAACCGCGCCACGAAACTCGAGTTTCCCAACATTGTCCGGATGCGCCAGCATACGCGTATCCTCAGTAGTCAACCCCATCACGGCGACCTTCAGGCCACCGAGGTTAAACACCTTGTAGGGATCGAACATCCGCCGTCCGTTTTCGTAGATATTGGCCGACAGCATCGGGAACTGGGCCAGATCGCGCTGCATTCTGAGCACCGACAAAGGTTTGTCAAATTCATGATTGCCGACGGCCATGGCCTGATAGCCAAGCAGGTTCATGCCCTTGAAGTCGGGCACCGCATCCTGCATGTCGGATTCCGGAACACCGGTATTGACGTCGCCACCGTCAAGCAGCAGGCTTTGCCCACCGTTGGCCGCAACCTCGCGGCGAATCTCTTCCACCAGCGTTTTGCGCGCGGCCATGCCGTATTCACCATCGCTGTTCTTCCAGTATCGACCGTGATGGTCGTTGGTATGCAGCACGGTCAAACGATAGGTCTTGTCTTTTTCTGCCCCTTGATAGGGCACCAGTGCGCAACCCGCCAGCGCTAAAACCACACTCAATGACAGACACAGCCGATTCAACTTCAGGTTCATGGAGGTTCCCTTCAATGCTTGGATTCGGAGAATTCGGCGCGGATGATCATGCACATCAATCGAGACCGGTCGCGCTGCCGCCTTAAGGCCATCGCCATAACTGGCAAACCATAGGAAATTATACGGACATTCGGAATCCGGGGTGAATCCCGGCCACGCCTGAACAAGAAATATGTCGACTCGCCGGCAATCCAATAAAGACGCCATCCTTCAGAGATCATTGGCGTGCAAGTCAATATCCATGCGCTTCTTCGACAAGAGGACCAGCGCCAGACCGGATGAAAACCCTTGCTGAGACAAGGCCTCATGCAATTCAGCCAATCTATCGTTCCATGTGGCAGATTTTGTAAGGTTAACGTTCCGGCGAGTTTCTAAGATGCGTCCATCCAATCTTTCAAGCCGAGCTTTGCGCAATGGAACTCTTCGTAGCCGCCGTCGATCTGGGTGCTTCAAGTGGCCGCGTGCTGCTGGCCTGCTATGGCGCCGCCCAGCACACGCTGGGTATTGAAGAGATCCATCGTTTCGAGAATGGCTTTGTACATCGCGACGGTCACGATTGCTGGGATATCGATGATCTGGTCGCACAAATCAACATCGGGCTTGAGCGGATCATTGATCGCGGTATCACGCTCACTTCGGTCGGCGTCGATACCTGGGGCGTCGACTTTGTGCTGGTCGACGCCAAAGGCAAGCTACTCGGCCAAGCCGTGGCCTATCGCGATCACCGCACTGACGGTGTCATGGAAGAAGTTGCCAGGATCATCCCACGCGCGGAGTTGTACGCGCGCACCGGCATCGCCTTCATGCAGTTCAATACCATTTACCAGCTCGTTGCCCTCAAGCGCGAAAACCCGGACTGGTTGCCGCGAGCGCAAACGCTGCTGCTGACCGCCGACTATCTGCACTATCGCCTTTGCGGTGCCAAGTCGTGCGAATACACCAACGCCAGCACCAGCCAGTTGCTCTCGCTCAAGTCCAACACCTGGGATTTCGACCTGATCAAAACGCTCGGTCTGCCGACTCAATGGTTCCCGCCGCTGAACCAGCCGGGCAGCGAAATCGGCGGCTGGGTGTCGCGCAGCGGCCAATGGGTCAAAGTCATCACCCCGGCCACCCATGACACCGCCTCGGCCGTGATCGCAGCACCGCTGGAAGACGAATTCACCGTTTACATCAGTTCAGGCACCTGGTCGCTGATGGGCATCGAGAGCCTCGTGCCGTATAACGATGCGCGTGCCCTAGCCGCGAACTTCACCAACGAAGGGGGTGCCGACGGCACCTACCGCGTGCTCAAGAACATCATGGGCCTGTGGCTGATCCAGCGCGTGCGCGACGCCTTCCCGACCTTCTCGTTTTCCGATCTGGCGGTGCAGGCCGAAAACGCCGAACCCTTCCGTTACCTGATCAACCCGAATGACGACCGCTTCCTGAATCCGCCGTCGATGCTTGAAGCAATCCAGGAATTCTGTCGTGAGACTGGGCAAGGCGAACCGCTGGATGCCGGTGCTGTCGCGCGTTGCGTGTTCGAAAGCCTGGCCTTCCTCTATCGCCGCACGCTGGATGAACTCACGACAATTACGGGCCAGCACTACACCCAGATCCAGATCGTCGGCGGCGGCTGCAAGAACGAATTTCTCAACCAGTTGTGCGCGGATTTCTGCCAGTTGCCGGTGCATACCGGCCCGGTCGAAGCCTCCGCCCTGGGCAACATCACCTGTCAGTTGCGCGCCCTCGGCCAGCTGGCAGACCGTACCGCCATTCGCCAGTTGATCCGCAAGGAGTTCTCGGGGCAAACCGTGCTACCGCGCACGGAGAACTCCAGCGCCGCCGATCAGCACTGGCAGCGGTTCCAGAATCTTTGCCAGCACGTCCCCGCCGAGCAACACCATACAATGGAAGGAGCCGCATCATGAGCAACACCACTCTCGTCGCCTACACCGAAGCCAAGGCGCGCTATGCGCAGGCCGGTATCGATACCAACGCCGTACTCAAGGCGCTCGACGCCATCCCCGTTTCCATGCACTGTTGGCAGGGCGATGACGTCGCCGGTTTCGAGTTCCCCGATTCGGCGCTGAACGGTGGCATCCAGACCACCGGCAACTACCCCGGCAAGGCACGCAACCCCGCCCAACTGCGCCAGGATGCCGACATGGCTATGTCACTGATCCCGGGCAAGAAACGCTTCAACCTGCACGCGATCTATCTGGATACCGACGAAAAGGTCGCCCGCGACCAGATTGAACCGAAGCACTTCACGCGCTGGGTTGACTGGGCCAAGGAACGCAACATCGGGCTGGATTTCAACCCAAGCTGCTTCTCGCATCCCAAGTTCGTCGATGGCATGACGCTGGCGCATCCGGACCCGGCCATCCGCAAATTCTGGATCGATCACTGCATCGCCAGTCGCCGGATTTCGGACTCTTTTGGTGAAGCGCTGGGTACGTCAGCACAGATGAACGTGTGGATTCCGGACGGCATGAAGGACATGCCGGCCGACCGTCTCGCGCCACGCCTGCGCTTGCTCGACGCGCTCGATCAGATCGTCAATGCGTCGGTGCCAAACCAGCACCACGTTGTTGCCGTCGAGGGCAAGCTGTTCGGCATCGGTGCCGAAAGCTACACCGTCGGCTCCAACGAGTTTTACATGGCGTATGCCGTATCGCGCAAGACCGCGCTGTGCCTCGACGCTGGCCACTTTCACCCGACCGAAATCGTCTCCGACAAGATCTCCGCCATCATTCCCTTCGTCGACAACATCCTGCTGCATGTGACTCGTTCGGTGCGCTGGGACAGCGATCACGTCGTCCTGCTCGACGACGAAACACAGGCCATCGCCAACGAAATCGTGCGCAACAAGCTGGAAAAGAAAGTGCACATCGGCCTCGACTTCTTCGACGCCTCGATCAACCGCATCGCCGCCTGGGTGATCGGCACACGCAACATGAAGAAAGCCCTGCTGCGTTCATTGCTCGACCCGACCGAAACGCTGCGCCAAGCCGAAGAGGCCATGGACTACACCACGCGCCTGGCGCTGATGGAAGAGCAGAAGAGCATGCCGTGGAGCGCGGTATGGGATCACTACTGCGAACAGGCCGGCGTCGGTGTTGGCGCAGACTGGCTGAAGACCGTCAAGCAGTATGAAGCCGACGTTTTGTTGGCCCGAAAATAGGACTCAGGACTCACCGAACATCGAACAGCCCGCAGACGAGGAAAAATCATGAGGAATTTTCTTATCTCGGGCAGCGTAAAGAAATCGAAGGGGCGCCGTTTCTTACTGGGCACGGCACTCGACGAGCAAAAGCAGACCGGAATCAACGCACGATGTAGCACGGCGTGTTGAAATCGGAGCTCTGCACAGGAAGGGAAAAACAATGCCCAGTGCTAATCAGGAGCCATAAAATGAAATTTGCCAAGACACTCACCGCAGCAGTTCTCGCAGCAGGCCTCGCATTCTCCGCACAAGCCGCCGACAAGATGAAAGTGGCCATGGTCGTCAAGACCCTGGGTAACGGCTTCTTTGACGCTGCACACCAGGGGGCTGATGAAGCCGCCAAGGAATTGGGCAACATGGAAATCATCTTCACCGGCCCGGCCAAAGCCACCGCTGAAGGCCAGATCGAACTGATCAACTCGCTGGTCGCACAAAAGGTCCAGGCCATCGTAATTTCGGCCAACGACCCGGATGCGCTCGTTCCGGCAACCAAGAAGGCCATGGCCCGTGGCATCAAGGTCCTGTCGTTTGACTCGGGCATCGCCAAGGATGGTCGCCTGTTCAATCTTCTGCCGTCGTCAAATGCACTGATCGGCGAAAAACTCATCAAGATGACCGTCGAAGCCGTCGGCAAAACCGGTGAAATCGCCATTCTCTCCGCAACCGCACAGGCAACCAACCAGAATGCCTGGATCGAGGAAGCCAAGAAAGTGCTGACCAAGCCCGAGTACGCCGGTCTGAAGTTGGTGACCGTGGTTTATGGCGACGACCAGACCGACAAGAGCTATCGCGAAGCACAAGGCCTGTTCAAGAGCTACCCGAACCTGAAGGCGATCATTGCCCCGACCACCGTTGGTATCGCTGCTGCATCGAAGGCTGTGGTTGATGGCAACCTCGTTGGCAAGGTATTTGTCACGGGTCTTGGTCTGCCGTCCGAAATGGCCGGTCACGTGAAGAGCGGCGCCGTCAAATCGTTTGCCATCTGGAACCCGATTGATCTGGGCTATTCCATCACCTACGCTGCACATGAATTCGTTACCGGCAAGGCGGGCAAGACGATTTCCCTGGGTCGCGTTGGCAAGGCCACGCCAGATGCCAATGGCGAAGCGCCAATGGCCGAGCCCTTCACCTACGATGCAAGCAACGTCGAGAAATTCGCCAAGTTCTTCTAAGCGAACTTTTGCAATCTTAAGTCTGAAATAGATCCGTCATTCCGGCGTAGGCCGGAATCCAGAACGGCAACGAACTGGGCACCGGCTTGCGCCGGTGCGACGGGTTCTCTCGACTTTCTCGCTGTACCGACTACCCGGAGCATTCCGCATGCTGGCTCAAGACAATCCCAGCCATCTGCTTTCCTTGCAGAACATCAGAAAGACATTCGGCGGCATCCGCGCGCTCAAGGGCGTCAGCCTCACGCTGGATGCTGGCGAGATACTCGCACTGGTCGGCGAAAACGGTGCGGGCAAATCGACCCTGGTGAAGGTCCTCACCGGCATTTATCACCCTGAAGAAGGGCAGATTCACGTACGCGGCAGCGAGCTTGTCTTTGAAGACGCGCACGCCGCAGGCCGCGCCGGCATTGCCGCCGTGCATCAGGAAACCGCGATGTTCGACGAGCTCTCCGCCGCCGAAAACATCTATATGGGCCGCCAGCCAATGCGCAAGGGCGGTATCGACTGGAACACGATGTACGAGCGTGCCCAGAAGATTCTCTCCGACATCGGCGCACCGTTTGAAGCGCGCGCCCTGGTCAAGAATCTCGGGCCGGCCGAACGGCATCTGGTGGAAATCGCCCGCGCCTTGTCGCAGGACGCCGAAGTGGTGATTCTGGACGAGCCGACGGCCGCTCTCTCGCGCCAGGAAATCAACGATTTCTACGGCATCGTTCGCCGCCTGAAGGAACAGGGCAAAGGCATCATCTTCATCACCCACAAATTCGACGAAATCTTTTCACTGGCGGATCGCTACCTCGTCCTGCGCGACGGGGCATCCGTCGGAGAAGGCCGCATTGCGTACGCCACCGAGCATTCACTGGTGCGCCTGATGGTCGGGCGTGACCTCGAACACGTTTATCCGGCGATGCCCAAGGCATCGGCCACCGAATTGCTGCGCGTTGAGCACCTGTCGCACCCGACCGAGTTTGAAAACATCAATTTCACGCTGAACAAGGGTGAGGTACTTGGCTTCTACGGCCTGGTTGGTGCCGGTCGCTCCGAAGCCATGCTGTCCCTCTTTGGCCTGAAGGAACATGCAATCGGCAAATTCACCCTCGACGGCAAGCCGCTTCTGGTGCGCGGCCCCGAAGATGCGATCAACGCCGGCATCGCTTACGTACCCGAAGAACGTCAGCGGCAAGGGGCGATCCTCAGCTTCTCGGTGCGCGAAAACCTGACGCTGGCGGCGCTCGGTCGCAAGCTCGCCGGTCCGTGGCTGCGCCCGAAGAACGAGCGCGACATGACCAATGAAGCCATCAAGAAACTGGCGATCAAGACCGACGGCACCGAGCAGATCATCAGCGGACTCTCCGGCGGCAATCAGCAGAAGGTGGTGATCGCCAAGTGGCTGGGCACCGATCCGCGCATCGTGATTCTCGACGAGCCGACCAAGGGCATCGACGTTGGTGCCAAGTCAGCGGTTTATCAGTTGATCGCCGACATGGTCGGCGGTGGCCTGTCGGTCATTCTGGTGTCCTCCGAATTGCCGGAAGTAATGAACTTGGCGCACCGCGTCATCGTCATGCACCGAGGCCATCAGGTCGCCGAGTTCAAGCATGGGGAAGCGAGTGCCGAAGACATCGTGGCGGCCGCCTCCGGACTGAAACAGCACGGAGCGGGTGGTACAACGCCGACGCCCCCGAATTCCACCCAGGAGCTTGCCGCATGAAGAACTTCTTTGTCCGCAACCGTGAAGCCGCCCTGGCCGTTATCGTCGTCGCGATGGCGCTCATGGTGGGCCTGCGCGCGCCCGTGTTCCTGACCACGGGCAACCTGCTTGACGTACTCAACGATTCATCCATCCTCGCCATTCTGGTGATGGGGCAAATGGTGGTGCTACTGACCAAGGGCATCGACCTATCGGTAGCCTCCAATCTGGCCTTGACCGGAATGTTCTGCGCCGTTGTCGGCAAGGCCTATCCGGCGCTGAATGCGGTGGAACTGGTCTTGATCGCGCTGGCCTTCGGCGCCCTGCTCGGTGCCTTGAATGGCGCGCTGATCACGGCCTTCGACTTGCCGCCCATCGTCGTCACGCTCGGCACGATGTCCGCCTATCGCGGGGCCATCTTCGTGCTCAGCAAAGGCGCATGGATCAACGATCAGGACATTCACCTGTCCATCAAAGCTCTGCCCCGGGTCAACTTTCTCGGCCTGCCCGGACTAGTCTGGTATGCCATCATTACCCTGTTGATATGCTGGTGGTTCTTCCGCTATCGCCGCACCGGTCGCGAAATGTATGCAATGGGCGGCAACCTCTCGGCCGCCGCATATATCGGAATTCCGATCAAGCGCCGCCTGATGCAGGTGTATGCCATGTCGGGGGCACTGGCCGGCCTGGCCGGATTGCTTTGGGTCGGACGTTACTCGATCGCCTTCACGGAACTGGCCGCCGGCTATGAATTGACCGTGATAGCGGCCTGCGTCATCGGTGGCGTCAGTACGGCGGGTGGCATCGGTACGGTGATGGGTGCCCTGCTCGGCGTCCTGTTCGCCGGCGTCATCAACGGTGCCTTGCCGGTCATTCACATCTCGCCCTTCTGGCAACAGGCCATCTCAGGGACAGTCATTCTTGTCGCCGTCATTGTTAACGCCCGTTCCGAACGGCGTGCCGGGAAGCAGATTCTCCCGCCCAAAGGCAGCCGCACGCCAAGTGCCCCGATGCAAGGAGCTCAGCCATGAAAGCCACCCGTACCTGGGAAATCATTCTCGTATTGCTGCTGATCGCCGTTGTCTGCGGCTTCGGCGCGACGACCGAGGGTTTCCTCGACTTTTACAACCTCAGTGACAGCACCTTCAATTACAGCGAAAAAGCACTGATCGCCTTACCGATGGCGCTGGTGATCATCGCCGGAGAAATTGATATTTCGGTCGCAGCGACGGTGGCTTTGTCCTCGGTGGGCATGGGCCTGGCCAAGAATGCTGGTGCCGGAACGGCGCTGATCGTGCTGGTCGGGCTGGTCTCCGGTGCGTTGTGCGGAGCGCTTAACGGCATTCTGATAACGCGTTTTGCTCTCCCGTCCATTGTCGTCACCATCGGCACCTTGTCGCTCTATCGCGGCACCGCACTGGTCATCCTCGGTGATGGTGCCATTACCGGCTACCCGCAAGCCTTGTCCACGCTGGGCAACGGTTACCTCGGTGATCTGATCGGCATGCCCGCGCTGCAGATTCCGATTGAATTCGCCATCTTCGTCATTGCGGCGGTGATCTTCGGCGTCATTCTGCACAAGACGGTCTGGGGCCGGCGCATCTACGCCATTGGCGCCAACCCGATCGCTTCGCGCTTTTCAGGCATCCCGGTCAATCGCTATCGACTGGTGCTGTTCATCGTCATTGGTGTCATGGCCGGTCTCGCGTCCGTTCTGCTCACCGGCCGTATCGGCAGCACACGCCCCAATATCGCGATGGGCTGGGAGCTCGACGCCATCACCATGGTCATTCTCGGCGGCGTGAGTATTAACGGCGGCAGTGGTTCGTTGCTTGGTGTCGTTCTGGCCATCTTCGTCCTTGGCATGTTCACCTTTGGGCTGCAGATGGAAAACGTGCCCGGAATCGTGATGTCGATGATCCTCGGTGGCCTGATGATCATCTCGATGATCGTTCCGATCCTCATTCAGCGTGCCCGTCGTAACCGCCTACCTAAAGCTGCCGCCACAGCAGGAGTCTGATCATGGAAAAAATCGCCTTCAAGATGCAACTTAAACCGGGTAGCGCCGAGGAATATCGCCTTCGTCACGATGCCATCTGGCCCAAGCTGGTCGACCTGCTGCGCACTAGCGGCGTACGCGACTACAGCATCTATCTGGACGAAGCCACGCTGACACTTTTCGGTGTTCTTTGGCGCAGTAGCGATCACCGCATGGACGACCTTCCCGGCCACGCGGTGATGCGTGAATGGTGGGCCTATATGGCCGATCTCATGGAGACGCATCCCGGCAACGAACCGGTGGCAACGCCTTTGCCCTGCGTTTTCCATCTTGAATAAAATAGTCATGTTGGGGCACGCGCAGATCAGCGGTTGAAACGGCTAATTTTGAATCTGTGCTAGTCTGTACCTCCTGATGAACACCCTGCAGGTGCCTGTACTGAGGTAACAGCAATGGAAACCCTCACTCGAGACGAATTCTTCCCGAATGCTGATTCGGTTGTATCCATTCTGGCGCGCTCCCCTCAAACCTCCTTTCCCGAGCACGTCCACGAGTTCGACGAATTGGTGATTGTCCGCTCCGGAAGCGGCATGAACTATATCAATGGCCGGCCTGCACCCATTTGTCGCGGATCGGTCTTTTATACTCGTGCCAACCAGACGCATTTCTTTGACCACCTCGACAACCTGTACCTGACCAACGTCCTGATACTGCCTTCCCGCTTCAAGCACGTCAGCCATGAAACCGTTGCCAAATTACTGGCGCAGAACGCTGGCGTGGATAGCGATCCCTATGTGATCGGCGGAAGCACCTTGAAGCGTGTGGAATCACTGCTGAACCGCATTTCCGACGAGTCGGAGCATGCCGTTGAGCACTCTGACCTGATGACCGAACTGCTGCTTGGTCAGCTCATGATCGAGTTGTGGCGAGGCCAGCCAGAGAAGAACTCGTCCCAGGAGGAAAAGGACGCTCGCCTGACCAAGCTTCTGCGTCACCTTAATAGCCACTTCGAAGAGGAGATCGACTGGGACCTGCTCGCGGACCGATTCGAGATCCCGCTGCGGACGCTCAGTCGCAAGGTTACCGACGTCACCGGCATGTCACCCAATAGTTATCTGCTACGCATTCGTCTATGCCGTGCCATGCGCATGCTCAAGGAAACAGACAAGTCGATCACGGAAATTGCATTCGCCTGCGGTTTCAACGACAGCAACTACTTTTCCAGTCGCTTTCATCGCGAAATGGGAATGACGCCGCTCAAATACCGGCGCAACACGGATTCAGCAACGCCCCCCGGAAACGAGTTTTAGTCATTCCTGAAGGACTAAACATTCATCCTTGCCCGCCTGCCCGCCGCTGATATGTTGTAACATCAAAGCGAGATCGGCTAGTTCTATTGACCCGGCCGCCAAACACCGCTAATGCTGGAAAACCAGCGAGAATAGAGCATGCCAAAGACTGCCGAAGAGATTTCCATCGCAACCGGTTTTTCCATTACCACGATTCGTTTTGTCATGAACGGTCAGGCGGAAAAATACCGGATCAGTGCTTCGACGCAAAAGAAAATCCAGGACTACATTGCCATCCACGGCTACTCACTCAATCACGCCGCGCGCAGCCTCAAACTTAATCGAAGCGATACGATCGGCCTGATTGTTCCGGACCTGGCCAATGCATTCTTTTCCCGTCTGATGGCCGCATTGGAGTCACTCTGCAGAAAACGTGATTTACTTCTGCTCACGGCGTCCTCTCATGAGAATCCCGAACTCGAAAACAGGGCCGTGAATAATTTTTTGTCACGCAGGGTCGATGGACTCGTCATGGCCCCGTGCCAGACTGCAACCCTACCGCAACTGTTAAAGAGCAAAAGCCGCACATCCATCGTAATGTTTGACCGCGACTTCAGTCCTTCGCTTTTCCCGACAGTCACCAGCGACAATTTCCAGGGTGGCCTGGAAATGACAAGGAAGATGCTGCAAGAAGCCGATGGCTCGTTTTACTTCCTGTGCGGGCATGCTGAGCTACCGAGTATCCATGATCGCATCCGTGGATTTTCAGCCGCGTGTGAGGAATTTGGCATCCGTGACAGTGAGAGTCTGCTCCGGCTGGAAGCCGAAAACAGCGCGGCTGTCGGCCGGAAACTGATGCAGGGACTGATCGACACCTTGCAGCGCCCGCCACGCGCCTTCATGTGTTCGTCATTGTTGATACTGGACGGCGCGCTCCAGCAAATCAAATCACAAACCGGCCATATCGACAAAGATATCCTGATTGCGACCTTTGACGATCACACCATGCTCGATTTGCTGCCCAATCGCATCCTGTCGATCAAGCAAAACGAAGATGCGCTCGCCGAACGGGTATTTGAGCGGCTGATCCAGCCAGTGAGCGAGCGCAAAGGAACTCAGCCATGCGACATCGTGCCGATCGAGCTGATTTGCCGCAACTGATTCAATCGGATTAACGGCATCGCATCTTTTCAACAAAGCGTGAGCGAACGAACCGGCTCATAATTTGTACTGATCCGTTATCGTGCGCATTTCATGCGCCAATGCATTGAGACGCTGCGCCGTATCCGCGCCCTCGTTTGCAACGGCCGTACTTTCCTCAGCCATTTGGGCGATGCGTTCCACCGATTGCGCTACGGATGTGCTGGCGGAACTCTGTTCATGAATCGCCTCTGTGATCTCGTTGACCATACCCACCGCCGCACGAGAACCGTCGCTGATCTGCCGGATCAGGTTACGTGCCCCGCCGGCGCGCGTGACACTCGCTGCCACCTGCTCTACCGCGCCGCGCATGCTCGTCGACGCCGCTTGCGCCCCATCACGCATGACCGAAATCGTCCGCGTGATCTCCTGGGTAGACTTCCCGGTGCGTTCGGCCAACTTGCGCACCTCGTCGGCGACCACCGCGAAACCGCGCCCTTGCTCACCGGCGCGCGCCGCCTCAATCGCCGCGTTGAGCGCCAACAGATTGGTTTGGTCGGCCACCTCCTTGATCACATTCACCACCAAAGAAATCTCCTGACTCTGCGTCTCGAGTCGCTCAATCAGTTCTGCCGAGGCCGATACCGACAACGCAATCGCATCGATGTCGCCAACCGTTTGGGCCACCACTCCCTCACCACCAGCTGCCAGGGTACCCGCATGGACCACCTGCTCCCTTGTGCGCGTAGCTTGATCACCCACATGGCTGATACTGACGGTCAGCTCTTCCATACTGGCCGCCATGTCAGATGCGGCTGCGCTCTGTGCCTGAGAGGTCGTGGCCGCCTGCCGAGAGGCATCCGACATCGCTTCGGCCGATTGAGCAAGGTGCGTTGCAGCCTGTGCCACACTTCGCAAATTGCTCTGCAGGCGCTCCAGCAATCGGTTCAGCGCCACGCCCATTTTTCCGATCTCGTCATTGCGACGAAGAGGTACTCGGGTGGTCAGATCAAGTTCCGTTTCAACATGAATGATCGCCTGCTCCATGCGGCTTAATCCCCCGCTGATACTCCGGGTCAGCGCAAAGCTGGAACCGCAGAGAATCAGCATGCCCAGCACGATGGAGATGATCGACAAGGTGTTCCCCCGGCTGAACGCCTGGTTCGCCGCTTCGCGCTGCTCGATCGCCAGTTTTTTGGAGTAAGCGGTATGCTCGGCCAGGCTCTTGTTAAGCAGAGCGGCGATCGGCTTGCCTTGGATGAACAATTCCTTGGCATCGGTATTCTGACTATTACGCGATTTATCCAACAAGGGCTCGATGGAAGCCAGATAGTCGTTGTAGGCTTTACGGTCAGCTTCCAGTAGTTTTCGATCAGTTTCGTCGCTGTTGCTGGCGAGTTTTTCATAATTCGACAGGGTCGCCGCAAATGATTCTCTGCCTTCGCTGATCCGCTTGTCGTGTTCCTTTTTCTCATTGTCATCCCATGTTGTCATGTGGCCAAGCACCGCAACGCGAATCTCCAAAAAAGTGAGTCGCATCGAAGCAATGGCCTCGACCGCCGGAAGCGTGTTTTTCTCGCTATATTCAACCGCACTGCCAAGCGAACTGGCAACGCGATGTCCGACAAGACCCACAACAAACAGGATAACGATGGCAACAAAAGACATGAATGCCAATTGCCTGGATATGGTGATATTCATGTGAAATCTCCCTTTCTTCGAGTAATTGCACAGCGATGCGATGGCTGGAAAGAGTTCAGAGGTTCAAAAACGACCTCGCCACGTTGGCCCTGGACTGGTGGTCGAAAGCCAAGCCAGATAACAAGCACCTCTTACTGCGGCTCAAACACTTGATATTCATGCTGGACAACTGCTCTGGCATCATTCGGGGAGGTGTAGTAACCGAGCCCGCAAAGCCCGTATAACGCGGCACCCAATACCGTTATTTCGTTTTCTGAAACCACGCGAACCGGCATTCTCAAGGCATTGGCCTTGATCTGGTTCCAAAGCCTGTTTTTCGATCCGCCACCGACCAGAATCAGTTGATTCGCGGTAAATCCACAAATATTTTCCAGTTCTTGCAACTGATGCGCGAGCTTGTCCGACAGCGCCTCCAATGCCGCGCGATACAGATGCCCGCGGGAGGAGGCGATGGAAAGACCGCTGTAGCTTCCGCCACCAACGCCTTCTGCCCCCATCAAGAAGTCTGGCAGCATTTTCACGCCATCGCATCTCGGCGGGACAGCCAACGCCTCGGCAATCATTTGCTCATAGACCTTGCTCTTATCGACGTCCTTCCAGCAGGTATCCTTTACCCACTCCAAGACGCCCGAGGCTAGCCATTGCAAACCGGGGTTAAAGAATCCCTCCGCCGAATCCAGCTCGCACGTTGACTCCGAAAAACTGGCCAGTGAAGCCGTATCAACCTGAGCCGTTCTGGCCATCAGGATTTCCCACGTTCCGGAGGACAGCACGGGCTGATCCATAGCGGCACCGGAACCGAAAAGGGCAAACTGGGTATCGTGCCCGGACGAAGTCACCGGCAGGCCGGCGGGCAGGCCCAGCAACTGCGCAGCGTCGTTTTGTAGTACCCCAATCAACTGGCCGGGGTTCACGAGCGCAGGAAACAAACTGGCGGATAGACCGATACTTTTGAGGATCTCGTCACTGAAACAGCCTTTGGCAAGATCAAACAACTGACTCGTGCCGGCCATGGTTCGATCGGTTGAAAAGACGCCGGTCAATCGATGGTTGATCAGCGAAGAAATGAACAGCCAGGACGTGGCTCGATCAAGCGTATCCGGCCGGTTTTCTTTCAGCCAGATGAGTTTGTAAATCGTGTTGAAGGAAAAATGTCCGACGCCCGATATCCGCTGCAACGTAGCCGGGTCGATGTAGCGCCGAATGTTCTCCATTGGCCCGCTCGTACGCGGGCACTTCCAGCTGATAACCGGATAGATCAGCTCGCCATTGGCATCAACCAGCGCACCGTCCACACCAAATGTGGTTACGGTGAGGCCAGCGATGCGATGACCGGTTTCGCTCAGATCACGCTGGATCGCAGCGCAGCACCGGGCGAACTTGCCAATTATCTCGTCGACCGACCATATATGCCATACGGAATTCTCCTCTGCGGCCTTAGTGGCATTGGGCAAAGCGCTTTTCGCAACAATCTTTCCACGCACATCAACAGCGATCGCACGAACGTTGGTTGCACCACAATCAAGCACAACGATTACATCATTTTCCATGGCTTTTCACATTCGTGGGGCTCAGGTTGAATCCTGAGAGCTCAAGTTTTTAACCCTCTGATGTGACAGAGCCTGCCCGAACGGACAGGCTCTTCACTCAACTTACCATCCTAATCGTAAAGCACGGCGGCGATTTTCGGATCATTCATATTGGTTTTATCCCACCAGTAGAAGCCGGTATCGATGATCTTCGGCAGCTTCTCGCCCTTGAGCGCCTTGACGGCCGCTTCGACGGTCTTGTAGCCCATGCCGACCGGATTCTGCGTAATGGCACCGGCCATTTCGCCACTGGCCACGGCCGCCTTCTGCTGCTTGCCGGAGTCGTAACCGATGATCACGATCTTGCGCTTCATTTCCTTGGCCGCATTCAACACCCCAATCGCCGAGCCTTCATTGGCCCCGAAGATGCCCTTGACGTTCGGGTTGGCTTGCAGGATGGCCTTGGTGATTTCCGTCGACTTCAACTGGTCGCCACCGCCGTACTGCACGCTGACGATCTTGACGTTCGGATAGGTGGCCTTCATGCGATTGAGGAAGCCATCGCGACGATCAATACCGGTACGGCTGGTCTGGTCATGCACCACCACCGCCACTTCACCGGCCTTGCCGATCAGGTCAGCCATCTTGTCGGCGGCCAACGCGGCGGCGGCCAGGTTGTCCGTCGTCGTCGTCGTCAGCGGAATATCGCTATCAACGCCCGAGTCAAAGGCGATGACCGGGATCTTGGCGTCCTGGGCCTTCTTCAGCAGGGGAATGGCGGCCTTGCTGTCGAGCGCGGCAAAGCCGATAGCGGCCGGTTTCTTGGCCATCGCGGCAGAAAGCATGTCGATCTGCTTGTCGACCATGGCTTCGGTTTCCGGGCCTTCGAAGGTCACTTTGACCTTCAGGTCCTTGG
>JBBQAT010000015.1:0-48370 GCA_038316625.1 Burkholderiales bacterium | reverse complement strand
CGTTAGCAGCGAAGGGGCGCATTATACAGTCGCTTTCGATTACGTCAACCCTTTTCAGAATCTTTTTTAAACCGCCTCAGCCGCCTAAAACAACGCAACCCTTTGATTCTTCTGCAAAATGTTTCGCCGCCTCAGCAACGAAAGATGCGAATTATACAGCCCAAAAACGGGGCGTCAAGGCTTTCCAGCGAATAGTTGGAAATTTTATTGCCACAAATGGGCAAGCAACTGTTTTTAAACGGATCAAGCCATCCTTCAGTTTGGCTGAACACAAGACAGATCAAGCGCAACGTTGAACTAAACCGCTGACCGGTGGTGGGGAAGCCCGCCGCCGCGTCGTTGTTTGTGGGTACCAGTGGCCGCCGTTGGCCGGTGGCCATCAGCGGAGCTGTTACCGACGCTCAAGCTCCCTGTCATTTTTCCGATTCTCGTTAAGGGGGCCTTCCCGAACTGACGAGGAGAACGAGATGAGCGAGCGGCGCAAACAGGATGAACGACGCCATGGTCCTGAGAGGCTTTGCCTTGCGGACGAAGGAATCGTATCTGGCCTGTGTCACTGCCCCGGCCAAGCACTACAACCAGGCTCCAGACACGCTCGATGCCGAGGCCATTCAGAGCTACCTGCTGCACCTAATCAGCGAGCGTAAGCTCGCCCACTGGAGCGAAGCCCGTCCCCGTCCGTGGCTGTTCCCCAAGCCGTCGGGCGAAGGTCCGATCAACGCCAAGACGGCGCAGCGAATGTACTATGCCACCCCACGCGGCCGCCATCGAGTCGGTTGCAGCGTTCATGCAGCGAATCGACCGCAGCGACTTCGAGCGTTGCCCGCATTGTGGCAACGGCAGGCTTGCGGTCACCAGCGGCGGCGCTCCAGAGTGTCATCGGCCGGAACCGCAGAGGCCACCCGGATGATGGCGGGGCAGCGCACTTTTGCAAGGACAAGCGAACAGACGCAGTTGCCATCTGCTGCGATGCTCGTCTGCGCTTGGCGATTGGCGGTGAAGCAGGCGCGACGGGCCGGGCGAAAGCGCCCTCCTGCTTCTCTGGAGACCACTCCGGCACCGCCAGATTTCCTCCCTTTGACCGCCGCGCCAATGACAAACGATTGACTCGGGGCAGCGCTGACTTACAATCCCCAAGGTCACCACCAGCACACGCGGTTCAGTCCAACGAGGCTTATCTGCCGCCATGCCGCCGCGCTCCGTCCAACCGCATCGGCGGATAAACGCTATTCGTTATAGACCAGAAGCCATTCAGGCTATTTGCTCAATAAAAAAGCGACTTGCGTCGCTTTCTTCTTTGGGACATCGCTGCTAGGCGGTAAACGATGATCCGCAACCACACGTAGACGAAGCATTCGGGTTCTTTATTACGAACTGCGAACCCTCAAGCCCTTCGGTGTAGTCAATCTCAGCGCCAACGAGATACTGGTAACTCATCGGATCCACCAGCAGCGTTACACCATTTTTTTGAAGGGCCGTATCATCTTCGTTCGCAACCTCGTCAAAGGTGAAACCATACTGAAAACCAGAACACCCCCCCCTGTCACGAAAACACGGAGCTTCAAATCCGGATTTCCCTCTTCGTCGATCAAGTCTTTTACTTTGCTAGCTGCACTGTCGGTAAAAATGAACGGCAAAGGCATTTCGGTAGCAATATTCATAAAATTTCCTTCCAAATTCCCCGGTTAAACACTGCCCCATCTACTGCTTCAGCTACTGGAAGCCAGCTTAAGCTCGACGGTCTTGGCGCTTATCTGATGCACTAGGCGGCCCTGTATCACCGCCCCCTGCTGCATTTCTATCTGATGATACTCAACATCTCCTGTGACACGCGCAGCAGGTAAGAGTTCCAACGACTCTCCCGCAAATACCGGACCAACCACTATGCCGTTGATTACCACGTGCCCGACCGAGACTGCCCCCTCCACTCTCGCCTTTTCACTAATAACAAGCGTCCCTTCCTGACCATTCTTGCTGCTAATGTTTCCATGAACCTCCCCGTCAACACGCAACCCCCCGGAAAAAATCACATTCCCATCCACACGCGTACCAACACCGATTAGGCTATCAATGCTATTCTGGGGAGTACTCCCCTTTTTAAAGCCGAACATGAAAAGCTCCGATCAAAGGGCCACGGACTGTTTTGCACGCACCACGCCATCCTGCAACAAGCGTGCTTCGACACCAATTATCACAGCGCCCGGGGAGACCGAAAACACATCATCGAGACGATGAAAGTGCTTGATATCGAAACGAAAACGCAACGGAACCGGAACAGTCTCAGGAGGCAGGGTGATCATAGCATCTTTGTCACCCAACCGCATTTTGATCAGCAGCTGAAGAGAGCCTTTCAGCTCTTTGGCCTGCCGGCCTCCATTGAGCACAAGCATGCGGTAACGATACTCACCGGGCGCGCCATCCTGAGTGATCCGCAGGTTAACGATCTTTACCCCCCCATCGTCTCCCGCCCCTGAAGCAGGCATCAGCCCTTCGAAGAATGCCAGATCTTCTTTTAGCGCTGCATTCTCGATTTCAAGCGCCCTTACCTGACGGACTAAGCGCTGCTGTGTTACTCGCTCAATCTGCAAACTACTTTCACCCGATCCTGCGAGACTCCGCAACTTGGTCAATTCGGTATCGAGTTCCATTACGTGATTACTGAGTGACTGGATCTCACGCGTCGATTCGTCGCTATGAAAACCGGCAATACGCCTTCCCGCATCGTATATCCAGGCCGCAAGCGCAAGCGAAATTGAGAGAACCACGACTCCAGTCAGAACGCGCCAATGCCAAGCAACGTGCGTTCTTATCGCCAGCTTCGGCGCACTAATGCCAAAGCGCTGGCGAAGACGCTTAAGCCTTATGGAAGCACCGGGAGTTGCCATAATCCTTCAGTTTCTGCCAGACCAAACATGATGTTCATGTTCTGTATCGCTTGGCCAGCGGCTCCTTTGACAAGATTGTCAATAACCGAAAGTATAACCAGCATATTCCCGCCCTGCGGTCTGTGAACAGCAATACGGCAGATATTGGACGCCCGAACTGATCGTGTGTCGGGATGTGACTTTGCGGGCATTATGTCCACGAAGGACTCTTTTGCATAACGACTCTCATAAAGAGCCTGAAAGTCAGCATCCTCCCTTATTTGCGCGTAAAGCGTGGCATGAATGCCACGGATCACTGGCGTCAGATGGGGAACAAAGGTCAAACCAACCGTCGTGTCGGCAATTCGGGATAAACCTTGGCGAATTTCTGGCAAGTGCCGATGCCCTGGGACACCATAAGCCTTAAAATTGTCCGATGCTTCCGAAAACAGGGAGGAGACCTCTGCTTTACGACCGGCCCCAGACACTCCTGACTTGGCATCGGCAATCAGGTGCCCCGTATCAACCAACCCGGCCTCAACAAGCGGAATGAAACCCAACTGAACCGCCGTCGGATAGCACCCCGGATTGGCCACCAACCGCGCATTTTTAATCGCAACTCGGTTCACTTCCGGCAGTCCATAAACAGCCTTCGCCACCCAATCGGGGCTGGCGTGCTGCATACCGTACCATTTTTCCCACTCAGCGATATCGGTGATGCGGAAATCTGCTGCGAGGTCGATCACCCGCACTCCGGACTCGAGCAAAACCGGTGCCTGCTGCATGGCTACACCATTGGGTGTAGCAAAAAAAACAACGTCACAGGCATCCAGATTTGCAACCGCCGGGTCTTCAAACTTCAAACCAACCCGGCCCCGAAGACTTGGGAACATACTTGAGACGGGCACGCCCGCATCACCACGCGAGGTAATAGCTACGATCTCGACCGCAGGGTGTTGAGCCAACAAACGCAGCAACTCAACACCTGTATATCCGGTGCCTCCGACAATTCCAGCCTTAATCATCCGTCTCTCCTTAACAGGCACGCAATGATAAGCCGCGCACCCAAAAAACACAAAAGCCGCCATAAATGGCGGCTTTTGATTGGCCACAAAACCTTACATCGGTTAACGCTTGGAGAACTGCTTGCGCCGACGTGCCTTGTGCAAACCAACCTTTTTACGCTCGACCTCACGGGCATCGCGAGTAACAAATCCAGCTTTGGACAAAGCGGGCTTGAGGGCAGCGTCATACTCGATCAAAGCGCGGGTAATGCCGTGACGAACAGCACCAGCTTGCCCGGACTCGCCTCCACCCGCGACATTGACAAGAATGTCAAAACCAGAAGTCTGCTCGACCAAAACAAGCGGTTGGCGAACAATCATTCTCCCTGTAACCCGAGAGAAAAATTCGTCAACCGGCTTGCCGTTAACCACGATATTGCCGGACCCACGCTTCATGAAAACGCGAGCTACAGCACTCTTGCGACGGCCGGTGCCGTAGTAGAAATTTTCAGCCATTTCGACCCCTTAGAGTTCCAGAACTTTCGGCTGCTGGGCAGCGTGCGGATGAACATCACCCGCATAGCACTTCATCTTCTTCAGCATGGCGTAGCCAAGCGGCCCTTTCGGGAGCATGCCCTTGACGGCCTTTTCAAGCACTCGTCCGGGAAAACGCTGCTGCATCTTGGTAAAGTTCGTTTCGTAAATACCGCCGGGGTAACCCGTGTGTCGGTAATAAACCTTGTCTTCGGCCTTGTTGCCGGTGACACGAATCTTCTCGACATTGGTCACGACGATGTAGTCGCCAGTATCAACGTGCGGGGTGAATTCGGGTTTGTGCTTGCCACGCAGGCGGCGAGCGATTTCGGTAGCAAGGCGGCCAAGCACCTTGTCAGTGGCATCAACCACAAGCCACTCGCGCTTCACTTCATGCGATTTGGCGGAGAAAGTCTTCATTTAAAACGCCGTCCTTGTATGCCCGATAACGGAAAGCCGAGTATTCTATTGCAAATCGGCCAACAATGTCAATCAATGTTTTACATGTTGCTAAAAAAAACGCGACTCGAACGAGCCGCGTTAAATCCACACCAAAGGAGGAGGGTGGAGGAGACAAACTTGAAACAAAAAAAACCAGCGAACCTACGATCCTGCAGGAATGCAGTATCCCTCATCTTTCGACAAAGAACAAGACTGACTGACAGGCTTGCGCAACACCGTAGTCAGGATTGAGAAAAGACTCTCTGTCGATTTGCCCAAAAAATGTCGTTTACAATCACACAATTGGTCGCAAAAAAAGAAGCACACTTCGGAATTTGCAATTGCTTTGAAACGCATTTCAAACCTCGCAAAACCTTGAAAATACTTCGACGCAACATCATGCGAGACATAAACTGAGGAAAGTTTCGAGCTAGAATGCGTTTTTTATCACGGAGCTTGTATGGAATGCAAGGTGAAATGGACGGGGGACGGGATGTCGTTTCTGGCCGAAACTGGAAGCAGTCATCTTGTTGCAATGGACGGCGCGCCAGAGGCTGGTGGGCGAAATCTTGCTCCGCGCCCAATGGAAATGCTGCTTGCTGGAACGGGCGGCTGCACCGCGTTTGATGTCGTCATGATCCTGAAAAAGGGGCGCCACTTAATCACCGGATGCGAAGTCAGCCTAGAGGCCGAAAGAGCAGAAACCGAACCCAAGGTCTTTACCAAGATTCACTTTAATTTCATTGTGAGAGGAAAGAAACTGAGCCCGGAAGCCGTCGCGCGAGCCATCGAACTTTCGAAAGACAAGTACTGCTCGGCGTCCATCATGCTCGGCAAAACCGCCGCCATAACTCACGATGTCGAGATTATTGAAGCCTAGACGTAGTAGGCGATACGCGTCATCAACCCTGCTGCGAGTTTCATCGCCGCCTTAATTGACCGCGGCAACTCCCGCGCGCCGAGAAGAACGGCTGTCTCGGCATGGGAGGCCTCATCGGCCTTCATTTGGGCAACGATTGCCCGAGATTTAGCATCCTGTTTTGGCAATTCACATAAATGCCCCTCTAGATGAGCCTCGACCTGCCGCTCTGTTTCGGCAAAAAATCCTAAATTCCAGCCAACCCCAAGCTTGCCCGCAAAAACACCCATGGAAAATGCCCCCATATAAAACACCGGATTCAAAACGCTTTTCCGACCACCCAACTCAGTGATACGTCGCTCGGTCCACGCCAAGTGCTCTGTTTCCTCATGTGCGGCCCGCTCCAGAGCCGAACGGATTTCTGGATTACGACAGGCCAGGGCTTGCCCTTGATACAAGGCTTGAGCACAGACCTCACCAACGTGATTGACCCTCATCAACGCCCCCGCCTGCGCTTTTTCCTGAACGCTCAACGACGGCTCCCTTAAATTACCCCCGGGAACGCCCCTCGTGGTCGATGCGGCAACAAGAAGCGTTCGTAACGCGTTGTCAAAGCCCACGATCAGGCGATCAAAGCTCATGATTCGAACTCGCGGAAACAGGTGCCAAAACCGGACTCATATTCAGCGCTTCCCACCTTGGCGCAGCGCACGAAGCATATCACTCGCATCCCTGACGAAAGACGGTCCATTCGGGCAAAAATACGCAGTGAAAAGCTCGACATGGTGATTGTTAGTGGTTCCACGGATTTTTACCCACTGGTTGCTCTTTGCCTTCGACCACGTTTTATCCGGCTGACCGAACGCATAAAATCGGCGTTCTGCTGTCGAACAGCGCATCCCCTCGTAGCTGATATTTCGCGCTCCAGTAGAGCTTTCCACGACAACGGTATAACGCAGAACTTCGTCAGTCCCTACTGACAGAGATGCACTATCAATCATAAATTTTGTATCTGACACCGCCCCGACCTGAAATTGAATCAGGTTGTTTTGCTCCGGGAAAGCTGGCAATTGCACTTCGATTTCCGACCAAGTTTTTTCCTCATAGTCACTATCGAAACCACCCGCCAACAATTGCACCGGCATCACTGCAATCGCAAAAAAACAAAACCATTTCATGGTGTTCGTAGTACCCATTTAGTAGCGCCCCGAGTTGGATCAGAAACGTCAAGCTGAACCGAAACCGCACTATTCGTTATGTTCAACCCCAAGCCCCTCGCGCACACCATCCCGACGCGGACGCCGGTGGTCCGCATCGAGAAAGCGCGCGAGCTCATTCAACGCCTGCTCATACACATGGCGCTTGAACTCGATGACTGCTTCAAGTGAAACCCAGTATTGATTCCAGCGCCAGGCATCAAACTCGGGATGATTACAGGCACGCAGAGACACGTCGCTGTCTCGCCCGACCAAGCGTAGCAAAAACCATATCTGCTTTTGCCCTCTGTAACTACCCCGCCACTCGCGTTTTACCCAGTGTATCGGCACATCGTAACGCAACCAATCCTTGGTTCTGCCAAGAATACTGACATGCTCGGGGTACAAGCCGACCTCTTCGTGAAGTTCCCGGTACATCGCCTGCTCGGGGGTTTCGCCCCGCTTGATGCCACCTTGTGGAAACTGCCATGAATGTTCGCGAATCCGCTTACCCCAAAAAACCTCGTTCTTCGCATTACAAAGGATGATACCGACGTTCGGGCGATAGCCTTCACGGTCAAGCATTTCGTAAACCTGCAAAATTTATTGGTTGGATGCATTCTTCCACATTTCAAATGGCTTGGAAAGCACGCATTGGCAAGTACGCTCAATAACCCGACCAAACGCAATTGGCGTCGCGCTCAGTTAATCCGTCTTGTAAAATCACTCTTTTACTTCAAGAAATCCGATTCCCATGCGCACCTCTCAATTTTTCATCTCTACGCTCAAAGAAGCGCCGTCCGATGCCGAAATCGTCAGCCACAAACTGATGCTGCGCGCCGGCCTCGTAAAGCGACTGGCTGGCGGCATCTACACCTGGATGCCGATTGGACTGCGGATCCTGCGCAAAGTTGAAAATATCGTCCGCGAGGAAATGGATCGCGCCGGTGCCATCGAATTGTCGATGCCTGCCGTGCAACCGGCCGAGCTGTGGCAGGAATCCGGGCGCTGGGAAAAATATGGCCCTGAACTATTGCGCCTAAAGGACCGCCATCAGCGTGAGTTCGTAATCGGACCAACGCACGAAGAAGTCATTACCGATGTGGTTCGCAAGGAAGTCAAGAGCTACCGCCAGCTGCCTCTGCATTTCTACCAGGTGCAGATGAAATTCCGCGACGAGATTCGGCCACGCTTTGGCGTCATGCGCGGCCGCGAGTTTTTGATGAAGGACGGCTACTCATTCCACACTGATTTCGCCGACTTGCAGCGCGAATACCGCAACATGTTCGAGACTTACACCCGGATTTTCAACCGACTCGGGCTGAAGTTTAGAGCCGTTGCTGCCGACACAGGATCAATCGGCGGAACAGGCTCACATGAATTCCACGTGCTTGCCGACTCCGGCGAGGATGCTTTGGCCTATTGCCCCGATTCGGAATACGCCGCCAATGTCGAACTGGCTGAGGCCATGGCCCCAGGCACACCCCGTAGCCCAGCCTCCGAGGTCATGACAAAAGTGTCCACCCCCGGCAAGACCAAGTGCGAGGATGTTGCTGCGTTGCTCAGCATCCCATTGATAAAAACGGTCAAGGCCATTGCCATCATGCGCAATCTACCTGACAGCGAGGATACTCAGTTCGCACTGATCCTGCTGCGCGGCGACCACGACTTGAATGAAATCAAGACCCAGAAAGTCACGGGTGAATTCCGCTTTGCTCGCGAAGATGAAATCATCGAAGCTCTCGGCTGCAAGCCAGGTTATATCGGCCCTGTCGGCCTCAGCAACGTCCCTGTTTACGCAGATCGCAGCGTAGCGGCCATGAGTGACTTTGTTTGCGGTGCCAATGAAGCCGGTTTTCACATCACTGGCGTCAATTTTGGTCGCGACCTGGCGGAACCCGGCGCGGTCGCAGACCTGCGTAACGTCGTCGCTGGAGACCCCTCACCTGACGGCAAAGGCACTCTCGAACTCTGCCGTGGCATTGAAGTCGGCCACATTTTCCAGCTGCGCACAAAATACGCCGAAGCCCTCAAATGCTGCTTCCTCGACGAAAGCGGCCAAAGCCAAGTCATGGAAATGGGATGCTACGGAATTGGGGTTTCACGTATCGTTGGCGCGGCCATCGAACAGAATCATGACGAACGCGGAATCATTTTCCCGAAATCCATCGCGCCGTTTGAAGTTTGCATCGTTCCTATGGGCTACTCCAAGAGTGAGTCCGTAAAAGCCGCGGCAGAACAGCTTTATTCAGAGCTCAAAGCGGCTGGCGTGGATGTTCTCCTTGATGACCGCAACGAGCGCCCTGGGGTCATGTTTGCAGAAATGGAGTTGCTCGGCCTACCGCACCGAGTTGTCGTTGGGGATCGCGGCCTGGCTGAAGGCAAGCTGGAATACAAGGGACGCACCGATTCTGACGTGCAAATGGTACCCGTTGCCGAAATCGGCAATTTCCTGAAAGCAAGGTTGTGCGCCGAGTAACACTGCTCCTGACACTGCTGCTGCCGCTGGCCGCCTTTGCCGGGGCTCAGAAATACGAACCCCTGGCCGCCAGTGTTCAAGCCGCGCTATCACGCACGATCTCCGATCAAGCCCCGCCAAGGAGCTCATTCCTCGATTCGATGGAGGCTATTGACTGGCTGACCGAGATGTCACGGCGGCTGGAAAAGCGCATTGTCGACCGTGAAAGCCGACTTGAATTCCTGCGCGCCGTGCATTATGAAGCAACGCGCGCAGGGCTTGATCCGCAACTCGTTCTGGGTCTGATTCAGGTAGAAAGCGGTTTCAAAAAATACGCCGTTTCATCTTCGGGGGCACGAGGTTTCATGCAGGTCATGCCCTTCTGGGTCAAGGTCATCGGTCGCAGCGAGGACAACCTGTTTCATCTCAGAACCAACTTGCGCTACGGTTGTACCATCCTGCGCCACTACTTGGACATCGAACAGGGCGACCTCTATCGCGCTCTAGGCCGTTACAACGGAAGCCTTGGACAAGCGGAATACCCCAATCTCGTCCGCGGGGCGTGGCACAATCAGTGGATCTACACAAGCAACCGCATAGCTTCGCGCTGAAACACTGACAATCAGCGCATACCGGGCAGCATTCCTTTCATCCCGCGCATCAGCTTGGCCATGCCGCCCTTGGCGAACTGCTTCATCATCTTTTGCGACTGCTCGAACTGCTTTAGCAAGCGATTGACTTCCTGCACTTGAACACCCGCTCCTGCAGCGATGCGTCGCTTCCGCGAGGCCTTTAGCAGTTCGGGCTTGCTACGCTCCGCTGGCGTCATCGAATTGATGATGCCTTCAATTCGACCAATCGTTTTTTCCTCTCCCCCACCCTGCATTTGACTCGCTGCCTGGGCAAACTGCGCCGGTAACTTGTCCATCATCGACGAGAGCCCGCCCATCTTGCGCATCTGGCCAATTTGCTCCTTGAAATCATTGAGATCAAACCCTTTGCCCGATTTCAGCTTCTTGGCAAACTCGATGGCTTGCTGTTCGTCGATTCCCTTTTTGGCATCCTCGATCAGCGACAGGACATCGCCCATGCCGAGAATGCGCGAGGCCATTCGCTCAGGGTGGAAGGGTTCAATTCCGGACAGTTTCTCACCGACACCCGCGTACTTGATCGGTCGACCGGTCACATGACGTACCGAGAGTGCTGCGCCACCACGTGAATCACCATCCAGTTTGGTCAGGATGATTCCAGTCAACGGCAAGGCTTCGCCAAACGCCTTGGCCGTGTTGATCGCATCCTGACCCAGCATGGCATCAACAACGAACAAAGTTTCAATCGGTTTGATCGCAGCATGAAGTTCGGCGATCTCCTTCATCATCGCTTCGTCGATCGATAGACGACCAGCCGTATCCACAAGCAAAACATCGTGGTAATGGCGCTTTGCCCAATCAACCGCGCTTCGCGCAATATCTACCGGCCTGTCCGACAAAGCCGACGGAAAAAAATCCACACCGGCTTGCTCGGCGACGGTTTTCAGTTGCTCGATTGCCGCAGGACGATAGACGTCGCAGGAAACGACCAGCACTTTCTTCTTTTGCGTTTCCCTCAACAGCTTGGCCAGTTTGCCAACGGTGGTGGTTTTGCCGGCCCCCTGCAAACCTGCCATCAAAACAATCGCGGGCGGTTGGGTGGCTAGGTTGAGTCCGTTGTGCGCTTCGCCCATAAGCAGGGTCAGCTCACGATGAACAACTCCAATTAGTGCCTGACCAGGGCTCAAGGAGCCGACCACTTCTTCACCAACCGCCTTCTCCTTGACAGCAGCAATCAGTGCCTTGACGGCAGGCAGCGCAACGTCGGCCTCCAGCAAAGCGAGCCGGACCTCGCGCAGGGCATCGGCAATATTGTCTTCGGTAAGGCGGGCTTCACCGCGCAGCGTCTTCATGACGCGAGCAAGGCGTTGGGTCAGGTTGTCGAGCATTTGGCTTCCAGCTTGGTGTAAACTCAAGAAATGTTGGACATTCTACTGCACCTTCTGCCTCACATCGCTTCGAGCCTGCTTTATGCGGCGCTCGGCGTCCATTTTTGGCATACCCGCTGGAGAGAAACCGCCCCCCCCCCGGCCCCTCTCCCAATGCAGCGCTGGGAACGGTCGGCCATATTAGTCGCCTTGACACTGCAGGGTATTGGATTGTATGACGGACTGTTCGCCGCTGGCGGTATGCGCTTTTCTTTCAGTTTTGCACTGTCGCTGATGCTCTGGCTGGCGGTCCTAATTTACTGGGTAGAAGGCTTCCGTTCGCGTATGGACGGCTTACAACCAATGGTGTTGCCACTCGCTGCGCTTTGTGCGGCAAGCCCAGTCTTTTTCCCCCAAGTGCGCGTCATTGCGTATGCCGACGCGTGGGGCTTCAAGTTGCATTTTTTGACCGCCATGCTGGCTTACAGCTTATTCACTCTTTCCGCACTGCACGCCGTATTCATGGGCTTTGTCGAGCGGAAGCTGCATCAAAAGGCGCTCAACAAGCACTTCTCCAGCCTTCCTCCGATCCTGACGATGGAAGCATTGCTGTTCCGGATGATCGTCGTTGCATTTTCCCTGCTAACGGTAGCACTAGGAAGCGGCGTCATGTTCTCTGAAGCCCTTTTTGGCAAAGCGCTGGTACTCGACCACAAAACTCTGTTTGGATTTGTTTCATGGGGAATTTTTGCCGCACTGCTGATCGGACGCCAAGTCTACGGCTGGCGTGGCCGAATCGCATTACGTTGGACGTTGTCCGGTTTTCTGATTCTCTTGCTGGCCTACATTGGAAGCCGCTTTGTTTCCGAAGTTCTTCTTGGCCGCATCTAGATCTAGTGCCATGCTGATCGCTGCTTTACAAACGCGCCGACTCAATGCATCATCAATCTGGCATACTTTGTGCGATGTGTTGTGATTTTTTGAGGCAGGAAAACATCTTTTAGCTAACTATGGCAGCCAATCCGCAAACTTCCTCATTAAGTGGACTCGCTCGCGCGCTGGTCCAAGCCGGCCGAATCAAGGAAGCCGAGGCTGAGACTTTGCTGACGCAAGCCGCCGCAACCAGGAGCTCATTTATTGAGCAATTGGTCGGCGCGAGAAAAATGAGTTCGCTCGATATCGCCCGCTTTGCGTCGGACACTTTTGGCTACCCACTGCTTGACCTCAACGCGTTCGATGACGCCCATATCCAGAAAACTGCAATTGATCGCAAGCTGATTGCGTCACACCGTGTCGTTCCGCTGCACAAGCGTGGCAACCGGCTTTCTGTTGCCATCGCTGACCCGACCAACCTGCGCGCACTCGACGAAATACGCTTCCAGACCGGAATGGCCGTCGACCCGGTTATCGTTGACGAGAGTCAACTCGCGCCACTTGTTACCAAGCTTTCTGAGTCGGCCGAGGATACTCTCAAGAACCTGACCAATGAGGACATCAACCTCGAGTTCCATGACGAAGACTCCGCAGAAAAGACCGACGACGCTGCGGCACAGGAAGTTGACGACGCTCCAGTTGTCAAATTCATTCAGAAGATGCTGCTCGACGCCATTAACGAGGGTGCCTCGGACATTCATTTTGAACCCTATGAGAAAAGCTACCGCATCCGTTTTCGCACCGACGGCATTTTGCGCGAAATTGCCTCACCACCACTAGTTATCAAGGAAAAAATCGCGTCACGCATCAAGGTCATTTCCCGACTCAACATCGCCGAAAAGCGCGTTCCGCAAGATGGTCGCATGCGGCTCGTACTGTCCAAGAGCCGCGCAATTGACTTTCGCGTCAGCACCCTGCCAACGATGTACGGCGAAAAAATTGTTCTGCGTATCCTTGACCCGAGCAGCGCCACGCTGGGTATTGATGCTTTGGGATACGACCCCGACCAAAAAGCACTGCTTCTCGATGCCATAAGCCGCCCGTATGGAATGGTTCTGGTGACCGGCCCGACCGGTTCAGGTAAAACCGTATCTCTCTACACCTGCCTCAACATCCTGAACAAACCCGGGATCAACATTTCGACAGCGGAAGACCCTGCGGAAATTCCCTTGCCGGGCATCAACCAAGTCAATATTGACGACCGACAGGGACTGACCTTTCCGGTCGCACTCAAAGCCTTTCTGCGCCAGGATCCAGACATCATCATGGTTGGCGAAATCCGTGACCTTGAAACAGCAGAAATTTCCATCAAGGCCGCGCAGACGGGGCATATGGTACTTTCCACCCTGCACACCAATGACGCTCCCTCGACGCTGACTCGCCTCATGAACATGGGTATCCCGACCTTTAATATCGCGTCGAGCATCCTGCTGATCACTGCCCAGCGCCTGGTTCGCCGCTTGTGCACTTGCAAGAAGCCACTTGAGACGCCGACCGAGACGCTCCTGAATGCGGGTTTTACCGAGGAAGACATAGACGGTAGCTGGTCATTGTATGGACCAGGGGAATGTGATCGCTGTAAAGGCAGCGGCTATAAAGGACGCGTTGGCCTGTATCAGGTCATGCCGGTTACCGAAGCCATTCAGCGCTTGATCATGGCGAACGGAACTGCGCTGGATATTGCAGTGCAGGCGCAAAAAGAAGGGGTTAATGACTTGCGCCGTTCCGGTCTTTTGAAGGTCAAACAAGGCCTTACTTCGCTCGACGAAATCCTGGGCAGCACAAACGTTTAAAGAATATCGAAGGGGATAGCATGGCGACTGCAACGAAACCAACAAAACGCTCCCAGGAAGTCAAAGAGTTTACATTTCTCTGGGTCGGGAAAAACAAGGCTGGGAAAATCATTCGCGGGGAGCAGCGCGCAACGAGTGAAGCAGTCGTCAATGCGACCCTGCGTCGCCAAGGCGTGCTTGTCAGCAAGGTTTCCAAACAAGGCTTCAGAGCTGGCGGAAAAGTCACTGAAAAGGATGTGGCGCTATTCACCCGACAACTGGCTACCATGATGAAGGCCGGGGTGCCTTTATTGCAGACGTTTGACATTGTTGGCCGAGGCCACGACAACCCGGCAGTCGGCAAGTTGCTTCTTGACATCAAATCGGACGTAGAAACCGGCAGCTCGCTGTCTCAGGCATTCCGCAAATTTCCCCTCCACTTCGACCAACTGTACTGCAACCTGATTGAAGCTGGGGAGCAAGCAGGCATTCTCGAGACACTTCTAGAACGTTTGGCGACCTACAAGGAGAAAATGATCTCCATTAAGTCAAAAATCAAAGCGGCATTGTTCTACCCGATTGCCATTATTATCGTCGCTTTCGTAATTACCGCAGTGATCATGATTTTTGTCATTCCGGCATTTAAGGAAGTATTCAAGAGCTTTGGTGCCGACTTGCCGGCCCCGACAATGATCGTAATTGGCATCTCGGACTTCTTCATCGCCTACTGGTGGGCCATATTCGGCGGAATCGGCGGTTCCATCTATTTGTTTTTCTATACCTGGAAACGCTCTGAAAAAATGCAAGTCGTTATTGACCGTTTATTCCTCCGTATACCCGTTTTTGGCAGTCTGATTCGTAAATCGGTAATCGCCCGCTGGACACGCACACTGGCGACTATGTTTGCGGCTGGCGTGCCTCTTGTGGAATCGCTGGACTCAGTCGGCGGCGCAGCTGGTAACTATGTTTACAAAATGGGAACGAAACAGATCCAGGGCGAAGTCAGTACTGGAACCAGCCTGACTTCAGCGATGCAAAACAGTGAGCTTTTCCCCAATATGGTTAATCAGATGGTCGCCATTGGTGAAGAGTCGGGCGCGCTGGATTCCATGCTTGGCAAGGTCGCCGATTTTTTTGAGGCGGAAGTTGATGATGCGGTGGAAGCACTTTCCAGTCTGATGGAACCAATCATCATGGTCGTCCTTGGGACACTGATCGGTGGCATGGTTATCGCTATGTACTTGCCTATCTTCAAACTGGGTGCCGTGGTCGGATGATACAAAGGATGCTGAGCGGACTTTCTGATCCATCGCTATTCCCGGCAATATGCTGCGTTTTCGGCCTCTTGGTCGGTAGCTTCCTCAATGTCGTCATCCATCGTTTGCCAAAAATGATGGAGCGCGACTGGCGTTGCCAATGCGCTGAGTTGCGCGGCGAAGAAGCCCCGGACAGCGAACAGTTGTCTCTTGCCAAACCGCGCTCGCGCTGTCCTCAATGCGGACATTCAATTGCTGCGCTAGAAAACATCCCGATCATCAGCTGGATTGCCTTGCGTGGCAAATGCTCCGATTGCAAAACGCCGATTTCGCCCCGCTACCCCATCGTTGAAGCACTAACCGGCCTGCTCACTGCCTATGCTGCCGCACATTTCGGCTACGGCTGGGCTGCTGGCGGAAGTATTTTGCTGATATGGAGCCTGATTGCACTGACTTTCATCGATTTCGACACACAGTTGCTGCCCGACTCGATCACCCTACCGCTACTCTGGACAGGCGTGCTGTTCAACCTGTTCGGCACCTTCACTGATCTTCAGTCATCGGTTGTTGGGGCAATGGGGGGTTATCTCTCGCTGTGGTCGGTCTACTGGGGATTCAAACTCGCAACGGGCAAAGAGGGAATGGGCTATGGCGATTTCAAGCTACTTGCTGCTATTGGCGCCTGGTTGGGCTGGCAGATACTGCCATTGACCATCCTGCTCTCCTCGCTGGTCGGTGCGGTTGTTGGCATCTGCCTGATCATACTGGCCAAACGCGGACGGAATGTCCCCATTCCCTTCGGCCCCTATCTGGCAGCAGCCGGACTACTCGCCCTCTTCTGGGGCAAGGAACTGACACAGACCTACCTCAGTCTGATGTAATTGCTTGAAAACAGAGCTTTTGCCCTCGTTTCGGCAATGGTGGGACAAGCGAAACCCACCTCCCTTCGGTTATAATTTACGACTTTGTAGTCCACTAGAGGTTTGCCATGCCGATCTACGCCTATCGTTGCGCTTCCTGCGGCTTTGAAAAAGATCACCTGCAAAAACTGAGCGATCCATTGTTAGATACCTGCCCTGAATGCAACCAGGAAACTTATCAGAAACAAGTGACTGCTGCCGGCTTTCAACTGAAAGGCAACGGCTGGTATGCCACTGATTTCAAAGGTGATGGCAAACCTGCCGCCAAGCCGGAGCCGACACCGGCCTGCGCTGGCTGCCCTGGAGAGCGTGCGTGCGCAGCCAGTTGATCAAGCGCTATTTCATCACCGGACTCCTGATCTGGGTCCCCCTGGCGATCACCGCCTGGGTGCTGTCGCTGATTGCCAGCGTCGCGGATCAATCCCTGCGCCTTCTTCCGGAATCGGTGACACCCCACACGCTGCTTGGCTTCGACTTCCCTGGCACGGGCATCGTGCTGACGCTGCTGATCATCATGACCACCGGCCTGCTCGCTGCCAACTTCATTGGGCAGCGGCTCGTTGGCTGGTGGGAAAAACTCCTTGCGCGCATCCCGGTCGTCAATTCAATTTACAACAGCGTTAAGCAGGTTTCCGACACGCTTTTTTCCTCATCGGGGAATGCCTTCCGCAAAGCATTGCTGATTCAGTACCCTCGCGAGGGGTCGTGGACCATCGCCTTCCTCACCGGCAAGCCCGGCGGTGATGTAGTCAACCACCTGGCAGGTGACTACGTCAGCGTCTATGTACCAACCACGCCAAACCCAACCTCAGGTTTTTTCCTGATGCTGCCCAAGAGCGAGGTCATCGAGCTCAATATGGAAGTCGACGAAGCTCTCAAATACATCATCTCAATGGGCGTGGTTACGCCACCAGCCCGAACCAAACGTCGTTCCAAATCCTCCAATAACTCTCTTTCCTAACCCCGGACTCAGCATGCGAACTCATTACTGCGGACAAGTCAATTCACAAACCATCGGCCAAGTTGTCAGCCTCTGTGGCTGGGCACATCGCCGGCGCGACCACGGTGGTGTCATTTTCATTGATATGCGCGACCGTGAAGGCCTCGCTCAGGTCGTTTGCGATCCCGACCGGGCAGAAACGTTTGCCATCGCCGAATCGGTACGCAACGAGTACTGCCTGCGAATCACCGGGACCGTGCGTGCGCGCCCAGCCGGTTCGATCAATCCGAACATGGCCAGCGGCGAAGTCGAAATCCTCTGCCACGTGATCGAAGTGCTGAACCCGTCGGTGACGCCACCGTTCCAGCTTGACGAAGAGAATCTCTCCGAGAACGTTCGTCTACTGCACCGGGTGATCGATCTGCGTCGGCCGCAAATGCAGAAGAACATGCAGCTGCGCTACAAAACGGCACGTGCGTTCCGCCGTTTCCTTGATGACGCGGGCTTCATCGACATCGAGACTCCGATGCTCACCAAAAGCACCCCGGAAGGCGCTCGCGACTATCTCGTTCCGTCGCGCGTCAACCCTGGCCATTTTTTTGCGCTGCCACAATCACCCCAGCTCTTTAAACAACTGCTGATGATTGCCGGTTATGACCGTTATTACCAGATCACCAAGTGCTTCCGCGATGAAGATCTTCGCGCTGACCGCCAGCCCGAGTTTACCCAGGTCGATATTGAAACCTCGTTCCTGAACGAAGTTCAGATCACCGGCATCATGGAAAACCTGATCCGCTATGTGTTCAAGGAAGCCATTGACATTGATCTGCCGAACCCCTTCCCGCGCCTGAGCTACACCGAAGCCATGCACCGCTACGGGTCGGACAAGCCCGACCTGCGGGTCACCCTTGAGCTGACGGAAATCACTGACGCCGTCAAGGACGTGTCCTTCAAGGTCTTCGCCAACGTGGCCAACAGCGAAACTGGTCGCGTTGCGGCCATGCGCATTCCGGGCGGTGCCGCGCTGACACGCGGCGAAATCGATGCCTACTCGACCTTCGTTGCCATCTATGGTGCCAAGGGACTGGCCTACATCAAGGTCAACGACGTTACGCAGCTTAACGAAACCGGCTTACAGTCACCGATCGTCAAGAACCTGAATGAAGCCGCACTGAGAGCCATTGTCGAGCGTACCAACGCACAGTCGGGAGACCTGATCTTCTTCTGCGCCGATAAGGCCAAGATCGTCAACGACGCGCTCGGTGCCCTGCGCGCCAAGATCGGTCATGAAAAAGGCTTCGTTAACGGCAAGGCCTGGGAGCCGCTGTGGGTTGTCGACTTCCCGATGTTCGAGTATGACGAGGAAGCCAAGCGCTGGAGCGCCTGCCACCATCCCTTCACGAGCCCCAAGGACGAACATTTCGCCATTCTCGCCTCTGATCCGGGCAAGTGTCTGGCCAAGGCGTACGACCTCGTGCTCAATGGCTGGGAACTCGGCGGCGGCTCGGTCCGTATCCACCGCGCTGAAGTGCAGAGTCAGGTGTTCGACGCACTCGGCATTGGTGAAGAAGAAGCCAAGCTCAAGTTCGGTTTCCTGCTCGACGCGCTCAAGTACGGCGCGCCGCCACACGGTGGTTTGGCCTTCGGTCTCGACCGTATCGTCACCATGATGACCGGCGCCGAGTCGATCCGTGACGTGATTGCTTTTCCGAAGACTCAGCGTGCCCAGTGCCTGCTGACGGACGCCCCAAGCGTGGTCGACGAGAAACAATTGCGTGAGTTGCACATCCGCCTGCGTCAGAAGGCAGAAACGCCGGCCGAGGCTGGCAAGGACTAAGCTGCGTGTCGCGCATTGCCGCATTCTTCCGACTGGCGCTGGTTCTGGCGCTGGTCGGGGGTTTCGGATTCTGCAACGTTCAGGCACGCGAAGCCTACCGTGACGGTACGGTCGTTGCAGTCAAGCTGGCCGACCTGCCCCTGGAAGCCCGGCAGACCCTGCGCCTGATTCAGCAGGGCGGCCCCTTCCCTTACCAGTACAAAGACGGCAGCATCTTCGGCAATTTTGAACGTCGCCTGCCGCCGCAAGTTCGTGCTTACTACCACGAATACACTGTTCCGACACCAGGTCGTCATGATCGCGGCCCACGTCGGATCATTGCCGGTAGAGGCCGAAGTGGCGATGTCGCCACTTCGGGCGAGTATTACTACACCGACGACCACTACCGCAGCTTCCGCCGGATCAGCGAAAAATGACACGTCCTCAGAACGAAACCCAGACTGCGGATGCTCCAGCCGGCCTGTTCAAACTGTCTCGCAAGGATCTGCCGGCGCTTAGGAAGGCCGCAGAAGAACTCAAACAAGCCTACTTTAATGTCGACCTGCAAAACGCCAAGAATGTGCCGAGTTTCATCAAGGCCCTTAAACGTGACCTTGATTTTCCCGACTGGTTTGGCGGCAACCTGGACGCACTTCACGACTGCCTGACCGATTTCTCCTGGCACCCGGCCTCCGGCTACGTTATTACACTAAGCGGCTACGAATTTCTGCGCGGCAACCCGACCAGCTTTGCCGCATTCAACTCGGTCATAGCCAGTGCCGTTGAAGCCTGGGAGGCAAGAAATATTCCGTTCCGAGTTTTTTACGTGCAGGACGATCCGGCCAAATGACCCGTCACAAACGTCCGGTTTCCGTGCTGGTCGTCATCCATTCTCCGAGCCTGAACGTCCTGCTGCTGGAACGCGCATCGCATGCCGGCTACTGGCAATCGGTAACCGGCAGCCAGGAAGGCAGCGAAAGTCTGATCGAAACGGCGGTGCGCGAGGTCGAGGAAGAGACCGGGATCGTCGCGCCACAAAGTGCATTCGGGGACTGGTGCCTAACCAACACCTTCGAGATTTTCGCCGAATGGCGTTATCGCTATGCGCCTGGAGTCACCCATAACATCGAGCACGTCTTCTCGCTCGAAGTACCGGAAGACCAGCCCGTGCGCATTGCGCCGGGAGAACATCTCGATCAGTGCTGGTTGCCCTGGCAAGAAGCGGCTGCAAAATGTTTCTCCTGGAGCAACCGCGACGCTATCCTCATGTTGCCAGAACGGATTGCTCGCTAACGCGCTTGTCGAGGCAGGCCGGACAATAGCAGCGACCGCTCGCTTCCGGGTCAATAAACCCGGTCGGTTTTTCCATGCACCAGCAGGTCGACTGACCGGCCTCGACACCACAAACGAAAAGTGCTCCGCAACCGGGGCAGGCATTAGCTTTTTCGTTCCGCTTCTCGTTCATCAAATTCACTCCTCAATCTACTTTGCCAACAAGGCGTCACCAGCAGTCCGCCAACCCCCAATCAGAATGCCGTCCGCTGCCAGCAGCACGGGCCGGGGTAGTTACTGGGTTAAATGTGTAGTACCCTGCGGCCCGCTTTTGATCGAATTGGATTACAGATACAGGTATGAAGCAAGCTTTACCGCGCACAAATTTCAATAATTCCAAACTTATTCGCTTTCTCACTGACCTGTCCATCATGGATGCAGCCGAGTCGAAGCAAGCTTTTGCAGAGAGACTGGGTGAATGGTTGGATTTTTCTGACGCCATCACACTCCATGCGGCGCACAACACAAGCGCCTCGAACTTGTCAGCCGCGCCTTCCGGAAAACAATCGGTCACGCGCGGCACCATAGAAGAGGAATTCGCTCGTACACGAACGGCTATGGTGAATTCGATCATCAAGAGTTGCTCGCCCGACGTCGGTGAAACACGGATAAAACTTCCCACGCCAAGGCCTGGAACGGCTGTTGAAACGAAGCTCACCTACGAGCCGTTTCATCGATTCTATCTCGCCCATCAGAACGAGATGGAACTGAGCGTGCGCCCATTGCGACTACGTGTACGGCAAGCGCTTTCAAGAGCTTCAGTAACGCTCGGGCAGCTTGCCGCCCTCGACGCAGCGCTGGACAAGATACTAGGCGGTCGTGAGCGCCACTTGCTCTCGACGTTACCTTCGCTACTCGAAATACGTTTTGCGCAATTGTTCAAGGCACATCAACAGCCGCTTGCTGACACTAAGCAAGCCGATGATCCGGGCCTGTGGATGCAGCCGGGGCAGTGGCTGGCAACCTTCTGCAGAGAATTGCAATGCGTGCTGCTCGCGGAGCTGGACCTTCGGCTACAGCCGACGTGGGGTTTAATTGAAGCATTCAGTCACAGGAAAAACACGCATTGATGAATAGAAACATTTTCGTACTCGCCTTCCTCCTGGGCGCGATTGCTGTCGGCTGGGTCGGCGTTGGGTTTATCGGTTCGAATACGCTGGCGCTGGTCATGACGGCGATCATTGCTTCGGTCTATTTGTTCGGCGCGCTTGAAATCCTTGAGTTTCGCCGGGCAACATCAACCCTGACATCCGCGCTGGCCGCGATTCCAGACCATCTGTCGAATCTGGCCGACTGGCTCGACCGGCTGCACCCGTCACTGCATAACCCCGTGCGCTTGCGCATCGAAGGCGAACGCATCGGCCTGCCCGGCCCCGCGCTGACCCCTTATCTGGTCGGATTGCTGGTAATGCTGGGAATGCTCGGCACCTTTCTGGGCATGGTCGTTACGCTCAATGGCGCCGTCTTTGCGCTGGAGGGCACCACCGATTTGCAAGCCATCCGTTCGGCGCTTGCCGCTCCGATCAGGGGATTGGGCGTGGCCTTTGGTACGTCAGTGGCAGGCGTTGCCGCTTCGGCCATGCTGGGCTTGATATCGGCGCTCAGCCGACGCGAAAGAATGCTGACGGGGCAACTGCTGGACACAAAAATTGCGACGGTATTGCGCGGTTTTTCGCTCATCCACCAACGCCAGGAAACCTTCAAGGCACTGCAGTTCCAAGCCCAGGCCCTGCCCGAGGTAGTCGATAAATTGCAAGCGATGATGGAGCAGATGGAGCGTCGGGAACAGAGCCTGAATGATCGATTGCTCAGCAATCAGGAAAGTTTTCATAGCGAGGTCAAAAGCGTTTATACCAACCTGGCCGGCTCCGTGGAAAAATCGCTCAGGGACAGCCTGACTGAAAGCGCCCGTGTTGCTGGCGAGACGATCAGACCTGCCGTTGAAAACGCACTGACGGGGATTGCCCGGGAAGCAACCCTGATGCACGAAAGAATGATCGATTCGACGCAAACGCAGCTCGATGGGCTTTCAGTGCGTTTCAACGATACCGCCAACTCCGTAGCGGCCACATGGACGACGGCACTTGCCCGGCAAGAGAGTACAGGTGAAAACCTGATCAATGGCATGAGCCGGTCATTGGATGAATTTAATGCGACATTCGAACAAGGCTCTGAGTCTCTGATGCGCTCAGTTTCCGAGGCGTTTTCCAGCTCGTTGGCGAATCAGGTCTCAGGTGATCGGCTACGGCAGGAGGCGTGGACACAGTCATTGGAAGCCATCGCCGCGTCGCTCCATCGTGAATGGCAGCAAGCGGGCGTGCAAACCTTGTCTCAGCAACAGCAAATCTGCGCGACGCTCGAAAAGACCACGCATGACATCACCGAGCAAGCCCAAGCCACTGCAGGCAAAACGCTTGCTGAAACAACACGGCTCCTGAGTTGCGCCGAGAAGCTGCTTCAATCCCGCATCGCGGCTGAATCCGACTGGATAAAGCAGAACGGCGAGCGCATGGATCAGCTGTCCGGCCTGTGGCGCACTGAACTTGGGGCGCTCAGAGATCAGGAAGCGTTACGCGGCAACGCCGCCGTTGAGCGGCTCGGCGAACTGCAGGCGGCGCTGGCAACGCATCTGACAACGCTTGGCACCGCGCTCGAAGCCCCGATGGCGCGACTGATCGAAACGGCCTCGGAAGCGCCACGCGCTGCGGCGGAAGTCATTGGACAACTGCGCCAGGAAATCACCAGCAGTGTAGAAAGGGACAACCAGCTGCTTGAGGAACGCAGTCGAATCATGGATACCCTGAACTCACTGCTCGCCGCCATCAATCATGCGTCGGCTGAACAGCGGACGACCATCGATTCGCTGGTGGCGTCTTCTGCGGCCTTGCTCAACAAGGCCGGCAGCCAGTTTGCCGAACAGGTCGGTGCGGAATCCGTCAAGCTGTCCGAGATTACCGCGCACGTCACCAGCAGCGCTGTCGAAGTTTCCAGCTTGAGCGAAGCCTTCACTTTCGCCGTGCAGTTATTCAACGATGGCAATGAAAAGCTGATTGCGAGTCTGCAGAAAATTGAAGCCTCGATGGATAAATCGACGGCGAGAAGCGACGAACAACTGGCCTACTACGTGGCGCAGGCGCGCGAAGTGATTGACCTGAGCCTCATGTCGCAAAAAGAAGTCGTTGAAGAACTGCGCCAGCTCAGCAGCCAACAGGTGAGCTAATGGATAACGGTGACAGCGGCATTGAGCAAACCGCGCCGGTATGGGCCGTTTTTGGCGACCTGATGTCAGGCCTGCTCGGTGCATTCGTGCTGATCCTGGTCGGCGTGCTGGGCGTTCAGCTGGAACTGGCGACGCATCTGGAAGCCGAGGTGCAAAAACGTCAGATTGAAGAAAAGCGCCGTATAGCGCTGGAGCAAGCGCTGGCGATTCCGCTGGCGTCGGGGCGCGTCACCTTGAACAACGGGCGTATCGGCATCAGCGGCAGCGTCTTGTTCTCAACGAACTCAGACAAGCTGCAGCCCGATGGCCGGTTGCTCCTGAAGAGCCTGGTAACACCGCTGCGTGTTTATCTCGGCGAGCGCGACGAATTGCTGATGGTGAGCGGTTTTACCGACGATGTGCCGGTCCAGGGAAGCAATGCCCGCTTCGCCGACAACTGGGAATTATCGGCCCAGCGGGCCTTGACGGTGACCCGTACATTGATCGACGAAGGAATGCCATCTTCGCTGATCTTCGCGGCAGCGTTTGGTACGGAACAACCCGTAGCACCAAACACCGACGATAAAGGACGATCACAAAACAGACGCGTGGAAATGGCGCCAGTGCCTAAAGCCTCCAATGCGAAGCCATCCGAGCATGGATAAATCCGAGCACAACGACGAGATTGCGTCGCTGCGCATCATCGGGGCGGATCAGCTGGACCCGGTGCGCTTCCATTTCATTGAAACGCTGGCCAAGCGTTTGCTTCAACACCAGGGGGCTGTCAAGCGCATTCTGGACGACAAACTGACCGACGCATTGGCGACTTATCGGGAACGCCTTGAACAAACAAACACGACCACGCGCATAACAAAGCTCGCCAGGCTGGAAAAGAAAGATCGTCTCTCGCCCTTGGCTGAACTTGCACGACATATCGTGCAGCATTCGCCGGAAAATGACGAAACTGGCCTGGCAGACGACCCCGGATTCCCGCCCGAACTGAAAGCCATACGGAATTTCAGGGATACCTGGTCGACACTCAGCGTCGACAAGCAGGTCAGGCAAGCCATCGAGCAAGCGCCGGAGAATGCCGGCCCGCTCAATTCGCACGGGCTGGTACTTCAGTCTCTTGCCCTGATGCGCGACATCTCGCCGGATTATCTCAAGCGCTTCATGTCGTATGCGGATAGCTTGCTATGGCTCGATCAGGCCGACCGGAAAAACAAACCAATGTCGAAAAAATCGGCTACGGCAAAAACGACAAAGTCTTGAACGCAACGACCGAAAATGGCGGTTTGGCCCTAATGCAGATCGTTCTTCGCCAGTCGCTGGCGATACCAAAGCGTCCATAGAAACAAAGCCCCCATCACACCGTAGCTCACGAAGGGTGCGACGGCCAGAAACTGTTCAGGGGGCCAGTGCCAGGCCAGCCAGGTTCTTAGCACCGCCTCCCCGATCAAACCGATACCCCAGCCGGTGGTCATGCCCCTGATCATGGTACGCGCCTGATCATCCTGCCACCAATCCTCGAAATCGGCCGCGCGTTCGCCACCTTCCCGCGCGACCGTGGCACGGGCAAGGAAATAGACAAGGGGTTTCGATGTAGTCAACGATCCAAGAAAAGCCACACCAATCAGGCCGGACACCAGCGACTCCCGCACCAACAGCAGACGGGCATCCCCACCAAGCAAGGTTGCCCCAAGCGAGAGCGCAATACCCGCGAGCACGATGACGCTCAGCGCGTCAACGCGACGGTGCCATGCGAGTTCCGCAGCGCTCCAGAGAATCGGCGGCACGCTGGACGCCAGCAGTGCTCCGTACTCGCCCCAGACCGGTTCCGCAAAGTGATAAACCAGCCACGGCAGCGCGAGGTTGACCAGCAAATCGATGGCGAAGCGGAATTGTGTTCTTGAAATCATCGGGATCAATCAGACGGTCGATAGTCGGAAGGCGAACCTATAGACCAATTCTAACGTTCAGGACACCGCGCCGCTTCTGTTTTCAGCGGCTAGCGATTATTGGTTGGCATACCCTCAAAACACTTCGAGGACGGCTTTGGAGCACGATCTTTTTATTTGCCGCCACGCCGGGTAAAATCTGCCCGCCACTATAAGGAACCCGCCATGACCACTCCCCAGTTCTCCCCAATGCAGGAAGCGAGCATTCTTGCCGAAGCGCTGCCTTACATAAAACGTTTCCACGGCAAGACCATCGTCGTCAAGTTCGGCGGCAACGCCATGATCGACGAGAAACTGAAGCAATGCTTCGCGCGCGACGTCGTCCTGCTCAAGCTGGTCGGCATGAACGTGGTCGTCGTCCATGGCGGCGGGCCGCAGATCGAGAACCTGCTGACACGTGTCGGCAAACAGGGCGAATTCATCCAGGGCATGCGCGTTACCGATGGCGAGACAATGGAAATCGTCGAGATGGTGCTCGGCGGGCAGGTTAACAAGGACGTGGTCAATCTGATCAATCAGGCCGGCGGCAAGGCTGTCGGCCTGACCGGCAAGGATGGCAACCTGATCCGCGCGAAAAAGCTCCTGCTGCCGAACAAGGAAAACCCCGACGAGCCAATCGACATCGGCATGGTGGGTGACATTACCAAGATAGACCCGGCCCTGATCAGCCATCTCGAATCCGGTGGCTTCATCCCTGTAATCGCCCCGATTGGCGTCGGCGAGCACGGCGAAACCTACAACATCAACGCCGATGTCGTCGCCGGCAAGATCGCCGAGATTCTCAAGGCTGAAAAACTGGTGCTACTGACCAACACCCCGGGCGTACTCGACAAGGACGGGAATCTGGTCACCGACGTTACCCTTAAGCAATTCGACGAACTGGTCGACGACGGCACGCTGTACGGCGGCATGCTGCCAAAGATCAGCTCGGCACTCGACGCAGCGCGTAGCGGCGTACGGAGCGTGCACATCATCGACGGTCGCGTCGAACACGCGCTGCTGCTGGAAATCCTGACCAGCCACGGCATCGGCACGATGATCAAGAGTCATTAGGCAGTGCGGAACTTGGAGCGACGGGACAGAAGCAACAGCACCCAAGCTGATCGCTCTTCACTCTGCCATCCCAACGCGTTGCGTTTCGCCCAGCGCACTTGGCTGTTTGACCTCGACAACACGTTGCACAACGCCAGTCCGCATATATTCCCGCACATCAACCGATTGATGACGGCGTATATCTGTGAGCACATGAACATGGATACCGAGTGTGCGTCGCAACTGCGCCAGTTGTACTGGAAACGCTACGGTGCCACCCTGCTCGGCCTGATGCGCGACTTCGGCACCGACCCCAATCATTTCCTGCATCACACGCACCAGATCCCGGATCTTGAGCACCAGGTCATCGCCGAGCGTGGCCTGAAAGCCATGCTCCACCGACTGCCCGGACGCAAGATCATCTTCTCCAACGCCCCGTGCAAATACGTCGAAGCGGTACTGGCGATTGCCGGTATCCGCCGTTGCTTCGACGCTGTTTATTCGGTCGAACAGCTTCGCTTCCAGCCCAAGCCGGCCATTGGCGGCTTTCTCCGCCTGCTCAAGAATGAAGGCCTTGACCCGCGCTCGTGCATCATGGTCGAGGACACCTTGCACAATCTGAAGACCGCAAAGAAGCTCGGCATGAAAACCGTGTGGGTGAGCGACCGCTTCCGCCAGTCACCCCATGTAGACGTGAAACTGGCGTCAGTGATGGAGTTACCGCAACGACTCGGACGGCTATAATTCAGTCTCAATAACAAATAAATCAGGGGAGCATGAGCATGGCGAAGCCGGGCGAAAAAAGGCTGCAAATCCTGCAAACATTAGCGGGAATGCTGGAAGATCCAAAAGGGGAAAAGATCACCACCGCCGCGCTGGCGGCCCGACTCGACTGCTCGGAAGCCGCGCTCTATCGCCACTTTGCCAGCAAGGCGCAGATGTTCGAGGGGCTGATCGAATTCATCGAAACCAGCCTGTTCGGCGTCATCAACCAGATTTCCGCCGAAGAAGCGCAGGGTTTGCAGCAAGTCGAACACATCCTGGCCATGCTGCTCAACTTCGCCCAGCGCAATCGCGGCATGACCAAGGTGCTGACCGGCGACGCGCTGGTTAACGAAAATGAACGCCTGCAGGTGCGCATCAACCAGTTGCACGACAAGATCGAAGCCGCACTCAAGCAAGCGCTGCGCGTTGCCGCTACGCAGGAGCAACTCGACGCCAACGCCGACTTCGGCGGACTGGCCAACGTCCTGCTCTGCTACGTCATCGGACGCTGGCAGCAGTACGCCAAGAGCGGTTTCACGCGCGAACCAATGGCCAACTGGGCGCACCAATGGCCGATGCTTTATGTTGCCTGCCTGAGTCAGCGCAGCCTATGAGCGGTCGCAGCGCCAGTGGTTCACGCCTCGCCTTTATCGACGCGTTGAAAGCACTCGCCTCGCAACTGATTGTCGTCCACCACCTGGCCTTCTACGGGCCAATGTCCGATTACGCCCTCCCCCTGACGCCGAATCTCATTCCGTGGTTATACGACTACGCCCGGATCGCCGTCCAGGCCTTCCTGGTAATGGGCGGTTTTCTGGCCGCGCAGGCGCTCGCACGCGATGGACGGCTGACCGACAAACCGGTCCTCAAGTTGATCTGGCACCGTTATCTCAAGCTGGTTCCGCCCTATCTCGGCGCGCTCCTATTGGCCATCGCCAGCGCCGCCATCGCCAGCCGCCTGATAGTGGATGAATCGATTCCCGAACCAGCGACGCTGGCGCGCTTCCTCGCCCACCTGTTCCTGCTGCAAGGCATTCTCGGCTTCGACGGACTTTCCGCTGGCGTCTGGTACGTCGCCATCGACTTCCAGCTCTATGCGCTGCTGCTGCTCACCCTCTGGCTCGCCCGCCGCGCGCTGCCGCAAGCACCGCTGGCCGGCCGCGCGCTGGTGACCGCGCTGATGCTCGCCTCCTTGTTCTACTTCAACCGCGACGACGGGCTGGATAACTGGGCAATCTACTTTTTCGGCGCCTACGGACTGGGCGCCACCGTTTATTGGAACGTTCAGCGTGGAAAGGCACCAGCCTGGCTGGGACTGATCGTGGCGCTCGCTGTCGCGGCGCTGGTGATCGACTTCCGCCTGCGCATCGCCGTCGCCCTGTGCGTCGCCATCGCGCTCGGGCTGGCGCGCTACAGCGGATTCATGCAGAGTTGGCCTAGATCGAAGTTCGTCGCCTGGCTGGGGCAGATTTCGTACTCCGTTTTTCTCGTGCACTACCCGATCTGCCTCATGGTCAATACCCTGTTTGAACGCTTCGTCCCGCACACGCCGGCCATCCAGCTTTTCGGCATGTTCGTCGCATGGGCCGTCAGCATTGGCGTCGGTGCGCTTTTCTACCGACAGATCGAGTGTCGCGCGCAAAGCCTGCTGGCAAGAAAAGCTTCGCTGAAGCAAGCCGCCCCGTAGCGCCCGTCAAATGGCGGTCTACAGCAGCATGCCCGGAGAACCGCATGGCTATTGCCCCCCCAGGGCATGTTCTTGAAGATGCCCGTATTCATTGGGCTACAGGACAATTCCTGGAAAACGGGACGAAAGCCTCCGGCCGAACACCCGTCAGCCTTCGCAACTTGACATTCTTTCAGCCCAGCATTTCCAGCAATGTGTTATGCCACTGCGCGGCATCGACCTCGCCCAACTTGCCGGCCAGACGGATTTTATCGACGCAACGGATTTGATCGAGCAGCACGCGCCCCGGCTTGCCGCCGATAGTGACTTCCGGGCGACATCCGAGCGGCTGTCCTTTGCTGGTAATCGGCGCGACAATCACGCGCGGCAAGACCGCATTCATGTCATCTGGTGACACTACAAGGCAGGGACGCGTCTTTTTTATCTCGGCACCAACCGTCGGATCAAGATTGACCCAGAACACCTCACCGCGCAGAATCTTCGCGCCCGCCTTCACCAGACCCACTCCTCGCAACTGTCATCGACAGGCAAACCTTTCCAGGCGTCGATATCGTCATCCGCGTGGTAACCATCAAACCACCCGGTGCGCGGCGCGAGAACGGGTGTAATCACCAGCCGCCCAGCCTCAACGGTCATCTCCACCGCGCCATCAATCCGGCATTCCGCCAGCAGCGCGGCCGGAATAAGCACCCCCCGCGAATTCCCTACCTTGCGTAACGTTGTTAGCATCGTCTTCTCCTGTGAAAGTTATAACAACATTATAACTTTTGGCAAAACAAGCGCAAGCCCGAACGGCGAGCTTATTGCCCCGCAATCTGATCTAAGGCGATATCGCAGGAAAAATCACACAGGCGCGGAATGGTGGGCGACCTTGAATAACAAGGCATTCAGGGCAACACAGGAAACAATCGTGGACTGTCCCCGGATGTTTCACGTTGCAGAAATAGCGAGGCCCACCTACGCCAAGACGGTAGCTATCTCAGTAAGGTCAGTTTCGGGCACTCAACGCGTAGCGAACTCGACTCACCGACCGGCAGGCACCCGTCACCAAGCGGCTATCAAAGGCCCCCCATGGCAGTCGCTTAGGCACCACCGTTGCATGCTAACATCCAAAACCTCACCTTTAGCTTTTCCACCTACGTGACGTTCTGTAGAACCAGCAGCATCGGACATTATGCCCAAAACTATCTGGACCACTCAAAGGAGCAATATCAGAATGGCTATTCTGAAAGGCATTACCCTATTTATATACGCTGCATTACTTCCGACTACTGTGCTTGCTGAAGATTACGTTCGCAACGGCAATCCATGCCTAAGCGGCATTTGCGTTGGAGATGAGATTTCGACATTGACGCAAATCCCCTGGAAGACCGCGATATTTGACGCGCTCAAGAAGCCGGTGCTAGAAATGAAGATAACTGACGCCGACGTGAAGAATCTACTTGCGGGCTTTGCACCGAATGCAGCCGCGGCAGTTAAGGAAGCGGCACCATATTTGAAATTCGGAACGTTTGATGAGCGGGGTATCCCGAAGCTTGCCAAAATTTCAGGATTCTGTCGTGAGCTGACGAGCATGGGGGTAATTGGGTATTTCCGTTCCGAAGGCGGGCACGAGACAACTGTATTTGTTAACGTTGTCCCTGGAGCAGGTCCATCCAGTCAATCTCTACGTGTTACACAGATTGAACGAAGATTTCCGAGTGAATATACGAGTGCTCAGGTAAGCGAACTAAGCAAGCAGTTGGAGGAACGCTATGGCGCGGTGAAAAAGACGAACCCTACTTCAAATCCAACGTGGGAATTTGTTCCCTATGAACGCAAATTGACGCTTCGGGCAACCGTGGGCAAACTTGGCCAATATGCTGACCAACTCAAGCAATACCCAAGCTGCGGGAAGACTCTAACGATTGACTGAGGAGAACTGGCGGCAATACAAGAGGCTTGAAGGGAGTAGAGGTGGTCAAATACAAATCATGCCGATGCAATAATCCAAACCATGGCAAATGGTGCATTTGCGTCGATGGAATCCAGAATATTGCACTGGGCATATTCGGCACGGAAGACCTTGCCAATGAGAAGGTGAGTGAACTATTACGGTCAATACAGATGTGCGTCGACTGGATAGACGAGCAACTTGGACAAAATGTCCGCAGTGAGCCTCGGAGGTTGTACGCCGGAAGAATTCGCTACGTTACCTATCTCCACCTCATTCAACGGACGGGACATGTAAATGGCAAAGATAGTTTTGTTATACACCACATAGCTGACCTTGCCCTATCTCAAGCGCCAAACGTTGATGACCAACTTGAGGTGGCAATCGACAAGGATGGTCACACGACTGCCAAGCTCAGGGAAGGCATTCAGCGGTAGGTTCTAGTGTAGTGTTGCATTCTGTTTAGAACTTAAGCGACTGTTGGCGCGAATGACTTTTTTGCGTGAAAGACACCTCCGCAAAGACGTAGCGATTCCTGGCCTACCGCAAGCCGGGACGGGGAAGTGCAAATGCGGGCTGGGTTACCTCCAGTTCAGCTTTCAATTTTCGTGTTTTTTCTACCAACAGGTCGAGTGTCGCGCACAAAGGTTGCTGGCGCGAAAGACTTGATTCGTCGCCCAGGACGATTGCCCTGGAATCCGCACCAATAGGCGATCTTCGCAAGGCACGCCACGGAAGCCGCATGGATATTGGATTCCACGGCATGCCACTCCAAGACGCCCGTCCTGATTGCCTTTCAGGCCGACGCCCACCAGATTTCCTGCAAAAGCCCTTTCGTATATAAGAATTCGTTGATTTACAAGAATTCTTCCCTATAATAGTAAGCAACTAATTACTTACTTAGAGAAAAATGAGCTCTGCCAAAAAACCACTAGCCATCGCGACCCGACTCAGCTCGGAAGCTAGGCAAACGCAAATCATCGAGACGGTGATTGCGCTTGCCGCCAAACACAGCCCAGCTCAGATCACGACGCAGGAGATCGCCGACGTGATCGGCGTGACGCAGGGCGCGCTGTTTCGCCACTTCCCGAACAAGGAGTCGATCTGGCTGGCCGCCATTGAGTGGGTCGAGAACGAATTGCTCAATACGCTGGAGGCGGCTGCAGAACAGGCGGCAAGCCCGCTGGACGGGCTGCGACAGGTGTTTTTCAGTCATGTCGACTTCGTCATCGCCCGGCCCGGCGTACCGCGTCTGATTTTCAACGAATTGCAGCAGCCGGCCGACTCGGCCATCAAGGCGGCGGTACGCAAGCTGCTCCAGCGCTATCGCCAGCTTGTTTCCGGCCTTATCGTGGCCGCCGCCGAAAGCCAGGAGATCAGTCGGAACGTCAATATCAGCGCCGCCGCCACCCTCTTTCTCGGTTCGATTCAGGGCCTGGTCATGCAATCCATGCTCGCCGATGACGTGCAGGCCGTGCACCAGACGGCCGAACAGATTTTTCCCCTGGTCCTGCGCAGCCTAAAGGAAAGCCAATGAGCACCCGCTTCAACCTGAAGAAATCGCTGCTGATCGTGACGGTCATTGCCTTGCTTGGCGGCTTTGGCTTGATCGTTGCGCGCAGCGGCCCGCTGGCACCGACCAAGGTGACGGTCGTCGAAGTCGTTGCAGCCGATCTGTCACCCACGCTGTTCGGCGTTGGCACCGTCGAGGCCAGGCGCAGCTACCAGATCGGGCCGACTATTGCCGGCCGTGTGCAAAGCGTTGCGGTGGATGTCGGCGACGCCGTCAAGGCCGGGCAACTGCTGGCCGAGATGGACCCCATCGACCTGGATCAGCGCGCGGCGGCCGGTGGTGCAGCACTGGCGCGCGCCAGCAGCAGTATTGCGGCCGCCGAAGCGCAGCGGCGCGACGCGCAGGTACGACTCACACTCGCCGGCTCCAACGCCAAACGTTACGTCGAACTGGGCGAAAAGGCCTTCGTCACGCGCAGCGTCGTTGACGGCAAGCTCCAGGAAGAACAGTCGGCAATGGCCCAATTCAACGCCGCCGAGGCCACGCTGGCCGGTGCTCGCCAGGATCAGGTGCGCCTCGCGGCCGAACACGCCGGCCTGTTGGCGCAACGGGCAAAGATCCGCCTGATCGCGCCGGTCGATGGCGTGATCACCGCACGCGATGCCGAACCCGGCTCGACCCTCGTTGCCGGACAAAGCGCCGTGCGCATGATCGACCCGACCAGCCTGTGGATCAAACTCAGGCTGGATCAGAGCCGCTCCAGCGGACTCCAGCCCGGTCTACTGGCCAGCATCAAACTGCGCTCGCAATCGGGAATCACCTTCCCCGGCAAGGTCGCCCGCGTGGATCTGATCGCCGACAGCGTCACCGAGGAGCGCATCGCCCAGGTCAGCTTCGAGCGCATTCCGGCGGCGCTTGCGGTCGGCGAAATCGCTGAAATCAGCTTGCAGCTCCCCGCCATCAGCAAGGCGCTGGTCATTCCAAACGCCGCTCTCCGCTATCAGGGCGACAAAACCGGGGTCTGGAAACTGGTCGACGGCGGGCTTCAATTTACCGTCGTGAAACTGGCCGCCGGTGGCCTGGACGGCAGTATTCAAGTCATTGACGGATTATCCAAGGGCGAGCGCGTCGTCGCCTACAGCGAGAAAGAACTGAAGGCCGACAGCGCCATCAAGGTCCTTACCACGCTGGCAGGATCGGGCCAATGATCAGCCTGGCCGGACGCGACATCCTCCACTCCTGGCCCAAGTTTGTGCTCACCGGCATGGGGTTGGGGCTGCTCATCGGTGTCACGCTGAGCATGGCCGGCATCTATCGCGGCATGGTCGATGACGCGCAGGCGCTGCTCGCCAACAGCGGTGCCGATCTGTGGGTGGTGCAGAAAAATACGCTCGGCCCCTACGCCGAGTCGTCCAGCCTGCGCGACGACGTCTATCGCGACATTCTCGGCATGCCGGGCGTACAACGTGCGGCGAATGTCACCTACCTCGCCATGCAGGTGAGCAAGAGCGGCGGCACGAATGACGGAAAAAGCGCCGATGAAGTGCGCGTCATGGTCGTCGGCTTCGAACCCGGCCAGCCCGGCGAACCGCCCTATCTCGTTGCCGGCCGGCAGATCATGCGCAGCCATTACGAAGCAGTGGTCGATGTAAAGACCGGCTTCGTCGTGGGCGACCGCATCCGCATCCGCCGCCATGACTACACCGTCGTCGGCATCACCCGGCGCATGGTGTCCTCCGGCGGCGACCCGATGATCTACATCCCGCTGAAAGACGGGCAGGAGGCGCAATTCCTCAAAGACAACGACGCCATCCGCAACGAACGTACGCGTACCGCCGCCAATCCGGCGCTGAATCGTCCCGGCGCGCCCGGCCTGCTGGAAGCGATCCAGTCGTCGCAAACCATCAGCCACAACGTCAATACCGTCCTGGTGCGGGTTGCAGAGGGCCATTCAGCGACGGAAGTCGCGCGCAACATCGAGCGTTGGAAACACGTGCAGGCCTACACGCAAGCGGAAATGAACGAAATCCTGATCGCCAAGCTGATCACCAATTCGGCGCGGCAGATCGGTCTGTTTCTCGTCATCCTGTCCATCGTCAGCGCCGCCATCGTGGCCTTCATCATCTACACCATGACCATCAGCAAGATCCGCGAAATCGCCGTGCTCAAGCTGATCGGCACGCGTGATCGCACGATTGCCGGGATGATCCTGCAACAGGCGCTGGGACTCGGTCTGATCGGCTTCATGGTCGGAAAAACCGTGGCTACGGCCTGGGCACCGGTCTTCCCCAAATATGTACTGCTGGAACCCGGCGACGCCGTGCGCGGCTTCGTTCTGGTCATGCTGATCTGCGCAATTGCCAGCATTCTGGCCATCCGCGTCGCGCTCAAAGCCGACCCAGCGGCGGCGATTGGGGGCTGACGAATGAACCCATCAGTTTCCAACGCTGGGCTCGGCATTCGCATCGAAGGCCTGAGTAAACGTTACGGCGAAGGCGACACGGCGGTCGAAGCGCTGCGCGACGTCAATATGATCGTCGCCCCCGGCGAAGTCGTTGGCCTGATCGGCCCCAGCGGTTCCGGCAAGAGCACGCTGCTCAAGTGCCTGGGGGCGGTGATCGAACCGACAGCCGGAAAAATGTGGCTCGGCAACCAGCCGATCTACGACAACGGCTGGCTGAATCGCGACCTGCGTGCCCTGCGCCGCGACAAGATCGGCTTTGTTTTCCAGGCGCCCTACCTGATCCCGTTTCTCGACGTTACCGACAATGTCGCCCTGCTCCCGATGCTGGCCGGAGTTGCCAACGACAAAGCGCGAAGCCGGGCACTCGAACTGCTCACCGATCTTGACGTCCAGCATCGCGCCAGGGCGCAGCCTTCAAGTCTGTCAGGCGGCGAACAGCAACGCGTTTCCATCGCCCGCGCGCTGGCCAATCAACCACCGGTCGTTCTCGCCGATGAGCCAACAGCACCACTCGACAGCGAACGCGCGCTCGGCGTCATGCGCATCCTCAATCGCATGGCGGCGCAGCACCAGACCGCGATCATCGTCGTTACCCACGACGAGAAAATCCTGCCGACCTTCAAGCGGATTTATCACATCCGCGATGGGCGAACGTATGAAGAAGCGGGCGAAGGTCGGGAACCGTGATCTTCGATGGTTTACTCACCACGAAAGGAATGTGCCATGAACCAGTATCGAAGCTTGAGAATCCTTGCGATTGCTGCCATCGTCTTTGGCGTACTCACCATTTTCAGCGGTGGACAGGGGCTGTTCGGCGGCGATGAAGCACGTGCCAGCTTGGGCAACATCGTCGACTTTGTGCTGTGGTTCAATTTCCTGGCCGGATTTGTCTATGTGCTGACCGGCACCGGTCTCTGGCGGAATCGGGCGTGGGCGCAATGGACGGCAACTGCTCTGGCCGTCGCAACGGGTTTCGTTGCCGGCGCCTTCGCCCTTCACGTCATGGGCGGCGGCGTCTACGAGATGCGCACGGTTGGCGCACTGGCTCTCAGGTTTGGGTTCTGGGTGGTCGTGGCAACCGTGGCCGTTCGCTCATTTCGCCAAACCCGGTGAGATGAGCACGCTTGGGAGGCGCATGAAAAGGCGATCTGCAAAGGCAATACCTGGAACACCGCGTCAACATTGGCTTCTACAGACATTACATCGAAGAAGCTCATGCCTATTGCCCTGCAGCCTACCTCTACGGTCAGTTGTTCGGCACCAGTTCCACACGTCGGTTTTTCGCCTTGCCTTCGTCACTGGTATTCGGCGCCACCGGGCTGGCGAAGGACACGCCCACCGGCGTCAGGCGTTTGCGGTCGACCTTGTATTGCCCGGCCAGCGCCGCGATCACTGAATCGGCACGGCGTTTCGAGAGATCCGTATTCGAAGCAAACTCGCCGACATTGTCGGTATGCCCGACCACCAGCAGCTTGAGTGCGGGCGTTCCATTCAACAGCTTGGCTATCTGATCAAGCGTATCCTTGGACTCGGGCTTTACCTCAGCTTTTCCGGAATCGAAATACAGGCCGTAAAGCGCGACGCGACCACTGGTATTGATCGCCTGCGCCATTTCCTCGGCCTTGACCGTCACCATTTTCTGTTCCATGGCCTTCTGTTCGAGCACATCGACCACAACGACCGTGCGATCGGCAAACACGTTGCAGTAGCTTCCGCCTTTGCCGACATAGGCAAGAACCGAGACGAAGGCGCTATTTTTGGGAAGTTCAAAGGCGGCAAACCGCTGCTCGCTGATGCGTTCGGTCTGCGCGCAATGACCATTGCTGAATGCCTTGTCCTTGATACTGGCTTCGGGCCAAAGCGTCATTGCGAGGCTTTGGTCTCCGCCACCACCTTCACTGCTGCGCCCGGCATCGCCACCGCATTCTTCGTTCTTACATTCGAACAGCGTCTGCCCGCCCTTGCCGGCGACCTCGTTCTGGTAGTTGCGCACGGCCTGCAGCGGCGCGACGTTCGGCGGCAACAGGTAAACGAGACGGGTTCGGCGACCTTCGAGCGACTTGCTCTGTCCCGGCTCGAAAACAATGTTGTTCTTGGCGTCGCGTTTCGACTTGTCGGCCGACGGCTTGAGCGCGGCGAGCGGCAGCTTGATCTCGTCGAAATCCTTGAAACTGTATGACACGAGGTACGAACCGGCAAAACGTCCGACCAGTTGCGAATCCTTGGCCCCGGCGATATCCGCCTTAGGCTCGGTGGAATCGGCCAGCGCAGAGCCTGCCGCCATCAAGCACAATAACAAGCGTCCAAAACGTTTCATTTTTTCTCCCATGTATTGCTTAGCTTTTGAGCCAGGCCGCCGCATCAAGTGCGAAGTAGGTCAGGATTCCATCTGCACCGGCCCGCTTGAAGGCCAGTAAACTCTCCAGCACGCAGGCTTTTTCGTCAAGCCAACCGTTCTGCGCGGCAGCCTTGAGCATGGCGTACTCGCCGCTCACCTGATAGGCATAGGTCGGCACTTTGAACTCGTCCTTCACGCGCCGCACGATGTCGAGGTAGGGCATTCCCGGCTTGACCATCACCATGTCGGCACCCTCGGCCAGGTCAAGCGCGACTTCGCGCAGCGCCTCATCGGTATTGGCCGGGTCCATCTGGTAGGTATATTTGTTGCCTTTGCCGAGGTTACCGGCTGAACCGACGGCATCACGAAACGGGCCATAAAAACTCGACGCGTACTTGGCCGAGTAGGCCAGGATGCGCGTATAAATCAGCTGCGCCGCATCCAGTTCGGCACGGATACGCGCCACACGGCCATCCATCATGTCGGACGGTGCCACGATATCGGCACCGGCCTGCGCGTGGGTAAGCGCCTGCTTCGCCAGTGCGTCAAGCGTCTCGTCATTGAGCACGTAACCACGCGGGTCATCGGCGTCGATCAGACCATCCTGCCCGTGGCTGGTGTAGGGATCGAGCGCAACGTCGGTAATCACGCCCAGTTCAGGGAATTCCTTCTTCAGCGCAGCGACGACGCGGGGCACGAGTCCATCCGGGTTCCAGGCTTCTTCAGCGCCCGGCGTCTTGAACGCGACATCGATCACCGGGAACAGCGCCAGCGCCGGAACGCCCAATTCCATCGCCCGCTCGGCCGTTCTCAGCAGGACATCAAGACTTTGTCGCTCGACGCCGGGCATCGACGCCACCGTTTCGACGCGATTGCTGCCTTCGAGGACAAACACCGGGTAGATCAGGTCGTTCGCCGTCAGCACCGATTCGCGCATCAAGCGACGGGAAAAATCGTCTCGACGCATACGGCGCATGCGCGTACCAGGGAAATTGGCATTGAAATTCATGGCGATTTTTACCTTCTCGCATCAAACACGAAAAAAATTACGGAATATGGGAACCATTGCCAATTCGCCACACTCATAGACAACAGATGGTACACACCGTCTCCCGCTTCATCTCCCTGAGCGGGCGCTTTGCATCTAGGCAAAGCATTTTGCCCCCGGCGACCACGTTGTCGGGGGCTTTTTATTTCGCCCCGGTTCTGGCGCTCCAGCCGATGGCCTTGCGATTCTTCGGCCGTGCCACCTTCTCTGTACGCAAGCCCACGGGCGGCGCAGTTTCCTGCTTTGCCTCCATGCCCAGCCATCCGCCTAGCACCGCTTCGGCTTCAGCAACGCCGGTTTTCTTCAAGCTGGAAAACAGTTGCAAGCTGAAGTTAGTCGCAATTTTTTCCAGAACCACCTGCACTTCGCGCAGCGCCAGTGCCTGCTCCTGACGCGTCAGCTTATCGGCCTTGGAAAGCAGGATGTGGATCGGCTTGCCGGTTTGCGCAAACCACTCCAGCATCTGCACATCAAGCTCGGTCAGCGGATGCCGGCTATCCATGATCAGCACCAGGCCAACCAGCGGCACACGGTAGCGCAGATAAGGTGCCAGCAGGCCCTCCCACTGCGAACGGATTTCTTCCGGTGCCTTGGCAAACCCGTAGCCGGGCAAATCGACGAAGTATTTCCCTTGATCAAGCGTGAAATAGTTCAAATGCTGTGTCCGCCCCGGCGTCTTGGAAACAAAGGCCAGGCGCGTGTGATTGGCCAGCGTATTGATGGCCGACGATTTTCCGGCATTCGAACGCCCGGCGAAGGCGACCTCGCACAGAGAATCAACCGGCATATCACTGAGTTTGGCGACGGTCGTATGAAAAACCGCCTTCTGAAAAAGAGGCATGGGCGAACCGAGTAATTGGGGGCGAGCGTGATGCAGCCCTAAAGTGCTATAGAATATCAGGTTTGGGAAATCGCTTCTCTGAACTCGCACATATCAAGGAGTTAGCACATGATTCGCATCACGGCACTCGCGGTTCTCATGACCGCCAGCCTTTCCATCTTTGCTGCAGAAGAAGCGAAAATTCAACCTGACCTTGCGAAAGCCAAGCAGATCGCGGAAACAGTCTGTGTTGCCTGCCATGGTGCCGACGGCAACAGCGCTCTGCCCGCTAATCCGATTCTGGCGGGACAAGGCGCGGACTACCTGTTCAAGCAACTGACCGAGTTCAAGGCTCCCGAAGGCAAAACAGCGGTACGCAACAATCCGATCATGGGCGGCATGACCGCTACGCTTAGCACCGAAGACATGTTGAGCCTCGCACACTATTTCTCCCAACAGAAGCGGAAATCGGCGACAGCTACCGATCCCAAGCTGGTTGCTTCGGGCAAGGAAATCTGGCGCAAGGGCGATTTCGACAAGGGCATCCCGGCGTGTTCAGGCTGCCACGGCCCGGCCGGTGCCGGCGTTCCGGCACAATACCCACGACTCTCGGGGCAATATGCCGAATACACCGAGCTCCAGCTGAAGAACTTCCGCAGTGAAGAGCGGTCGAACGATCCAGCGAAGATGATGCGCACCATCGCTGACAAACTCTCTGACAAACAAATAAAGGCTGTTTCCGATTACATCGCCGGCCTGCGCTAAGACTAACCTCGATCACATTTAGGGAGATCTCCATGAAAACACTCAAACAACTCCTTGAGGGTAAGAACAAGAAACTTGCCTCAGTCGCCCCTGACCAAACAGTGCTCCGCGCACTTGAAATCATGGCCGAATATGATGTTGGCGCCCTGCTCGTCCTTGACGGAAAGCACCTTTCGGGCGTTTTCTCGGAGCGCGACTATGCGCGCAAGGTTATCCTTCAAGGCAAGGCATCGAAACACACGAAGGTCAGCGAAGTCATGTCCGGCAAGGTGGTTTATGTGACGCTGGACCGAACCATCGAGGAATGCATGGCGATCATGACTGAAAAGCATTTTCGTCACCTGCCCGTGCTTGACGATGAACACAATGTTGTCGGCATCGTCTCGATTGGCGACATGATCAAGGAAACGATCAGCCAGCAGAAATTCATTATTGGCCAACTGGAAAGCTACATCACTAGCTGATTGCAAATCCTTCGCCAAAAAAAGAGCAGGTCACCCTGCTCTTTTTTTGTCTGTCACAACAGCGTGACTATTTGATTTCCAGCAGGCTCTCATCCCATTTGGCATGCTTCTCCAGACCGAGAAGATTGGCCGTAGTCGCCGCAATGTTGGACAAGCCGGCGGTCGCCGTCTGCTTCAGGCCCAGCTTGCCGCCGGTCACGTTATCGTAAAGGATCAACGGAACCGGGTTCAAGGTGTGGGCCGTCTTGGCCTTGAACGAGCCATCCTTGTTCTGCGCCGGCAGTTTGGTTTTCTTGTCCAGTTCGTACATTTCGTCGGCATTGCCATGGTCAGCCGTAATCAGCGCTACGCCGCCCATGGCATCGATCACCGGCAGGATACGGGCAAGCTCCAGATCAACCGCTTCGACTGACATCGTAGCTGCACGGAAATTGCCGGTGTGACCAACCATGTCGCCGTTGGCGAAATTGCAGCGCAGCGTCCGGTACTTGCCACTCTTCAGCGCCTCGATCATGGCATCGGCAATTTCAGCGGCCTTCATCCACGGACGTTGCTCAAACGGAACGACATCGCTCGGCACTTCCTGATAGGTTTCACCCTCAAACTTGCCGGAACGGTTGCCGTTCCAGAAGTAGGTCACGTGACCGAATTTTTGCGTTTCGGAGCAGGCGAACTGCGTGATGCCGCCCTTGGAAAACCATTCGCCGGTAGTATCCAGGATGACAGGCGGATTGACCAGAAAGCGATTAGGCAGTTTCAGGTCGCCATCGTATTGCAGCATGCCGGCGTAGGTGACTTTCGGCACGCGCACGCGGTCGAATTTTTCGAAATTAACTTCTTCGAAGGCGCGAGTGATTTCGATGGCGCGGTCGCCACGGAAGTTGTAGAACACCACGGAATCACCATCCTCAACCGTTCCGACCGGCTTGCCATCCTTGGCGATGACGAAAGGCGGGAGATCCTGATCAATGGTTCCGGGGAACTTGACGCGCAGCTCCTTCACCGCCGCCGAAGCACTGGCAAACTGGTCGCCCTCACCTAGCACGTGGGTGTGCCAACCTCTATCAACCATGCTCCAGTTGGCGTCGTAGCGGTCCATGGTGATGTTCATGCGGCCGCCGCCCGAAGCGATCTGCGCATCAAAGCCACCTACGCTGACCTCGGTCAGGAAGGCCTCGAACGGCTCAACGTAGTCGAGCGCGCTGGTTTCCGGCACGTCGCGGCCATCAAGCAGTGCATGAATGCGCACGGCCTTGACGCCCTCTTCTTTGGCGCGAACGATCATCGCTTTCAAGTGGTCGATATGGCTGTGCACGTTGCCGTCGGAGAACAGGCCGAGGAAGTGGATTACACCACGACCGGCCTTGGCACCGGCAACAACCTGCTGCCACGCCTCGCCTTGCCAGATGGCACCGGAAGCGATGGCGTCCGCCACCAACGATGCGCCCTGGCTATAAACCTGACCGGCACCGATGGCGTTGTGACCAACTTCGGAATTGCCCATATCCTCATCGGACGGCATGCCGACGGCCGTACCGTGTGCGCGCAGGGTGATGTTCGGGTATTGGGCAAACAGCTTGTCGAGAGTCGGCTTTTTCGCCGCCGCGATGGCGCTGCCAGCGTCGGACTTGGGAATACCGTAACCGTCCATGACAATCGTAACCACCGGGCCATTGATTCCGGCGAAAGAGGCAAGTTTTTGCAACATGATGTGTTCCTGCAAGGAATTAAAAAACAGAAAAAACGCGAAGGCCAAACCGGCGAATCATAGCAAATCCTGCCCTTAACGAAGGCGTTGCTTGGGATCAAAGCGGACGATTGTGCTCCCGTCCGCTGTTTTCCTGGGTTGCGTCTTCCAGGCGTGGCCATAAACCACCTCGAAGGTCGCGGGCAAACGCCCGTCTTTTGCCCTTTTCTCGTACTCGACACGCATCGCTGCCCAAGTCAAACGCCCCATCAGACCGCGCCGCCGCTCCTGCATGGCGCAACCGGCACCGTTCTGGCGAAGATCGCGGAACAGGTCATCGAGGCTGGCGTAAGTCATGGTCAGCACTTCGGCATCCATCACCGGATCGGCAAAGCCGCATTCGAGCAACATGTCGCCGTAATCATGCATGTCAGTAAAGCGCTGGGTATGCTCGTAGCCATCGGCGAAACTGCCCCGCAACTCCTTGAGCGTATCCGGGCCAAAGGTGGAAAACATCAACAAACCACCAACGTCCAGCGCACGATGCATCTCGCGAAAAGCGGGCAACGGGTCGTCCAGCCAGTGCAGCATCAAGTTTGACCAGATCAGCCCTGTCGAACCCGTTTTGAAGGGTAGCGCCAGCGTATCGGCAGAAACCAGGGATGAATTTTTTCCCCCACGCAGGAACGGCAACAACCAGCGCAGCCGAGAACGTTCGCCGCGTCCGGCTTGCAACATGGCCTCGCTCAGATCGGCTCCGAGAACGTGAGATTTCGGGTAACGCTCGCTCAGCGCAGTCAGGCTGGCGCCGGTGCCGCAGCCCAGATCGAGAACACGTTCAGGCTCGATCTTTACGTAGTCGAGCCGCTCCAGCATGCGACTGCCCACTTCGCGCTGCAACACGGAAACAGCGTCGTAGCTTTCGGCCGAACGCGCGAAATTCCGCCGCACCTGGCGCAAATCAACGAACGGCGCCGGTGCGCTCATGGACAAATCAGATGGGACGCAAGCCAAGTTTGTCAAACAGCTCCAGATCGCGGCTGGTTCCCGCGTTGCTGGTGGTCAGCAACTTGTCGCAATAGAAAATCGAGTTGGCACCCGCGAAGAAGCACATCGCCTGCATTTCGTCGGACATCGCCTCGCGGCCGGCCGAAAGCCGGACAAAGCTCTTCGGCATGGTGATGCGGGCAGCGGCAATCGTGCGCACGAATTCAAAACTGTCGACTTTTTCCGTCGCCGCCAGCGGCGTACCGGGAATCGCCACGAGATTGTTGATCGGCACGGATTCTGGCGGCGGATTCAGATTAGCCAGTTGCGCCACCATCGCCGCGCGGTTGCGGCGCGTTTCGCCCAAGCCCAGAATACCGCCTGAGCAGACCTTGATCCCCGCCTGACGCACCTGTGCGATGGTATCGACACGGTCAGCATGCGTGTGCGTCGTAATCACCTTATCGTAAAACGCGGCATCGGTGTCCAGATTATGGTTGTAGTAATCGAGTCCCGCTTCCTTGAGCTTGTCGGCCTGCCCGTCCTTCAGCATGCCGAGGGTCACGCAGGTTTCCATGCCCAACGCCTTCACTTCGCGGATCATCTGCGAAACGACTTCAAGTTCCTTCTCCTTTGGCCCGCGCCAGGCCGCGCCCATGCAGAATCGCGATGCACCCTTGGCTTTGGCTTCTTTTGCGGCGGCAAGCACTTCCTCAACCTGCATCAATGCCTCGCGCTCAGTCGACTTGTAACGCGCCGACTGTGAACAATAGTTGCAATCCTCTGGACAGCCGCCAGTTTTGATCGAAATCAGCGCCGAGCGCTGCACCTCGTTCGGATCAAAATTTTCGCGGTGCACCTGCTGCGCCTGGAAAAGCAGATCCATCAGCGGCAACTGGTAAAGCGCCTCAACTTTGGAAACCGTCCACTTTGCCGTATTGACGGAAGCGGCCACGTCGGGAATCAGCGCAACGGCTGGAGAAACTGTATTCATGGGCAAAACCTACCGGAAAAAGGGAGACATGCGGGGGATATACGGACACAATCGCAGGCACAATCTGTGAACCGCTCGGAGACGGCTCGGGAATGTCAATTTTACCTCAAAACAAGGGCTTGAAGGCCGAGGCGATGGTCCGCATCGGGAAACTGCTGGCGCAGGATTGCCTGCTTTGTGCCGCCGCCAGTGGCAACGAAATCCTTTGCGCCGCCTGCGAAGCAGATCTGCCGCGCCTGCAAAAACCACACTGCCCGCGCTGCGCCCTGCCTACGCCAGTCGGCGAAATCTGCGGCCGCTGCCTGACCAAACCGTCGCATTACGATGCCACACTGGCCGCGTACAGCTATGACTTCCCGCTCGACAAACTGGTTCAATCGTTCAAATACGGACATCGACTGGCGCTCGGCGCTTACTTCGGGCGACAGCTCGCCGCGCTGGCGGAAAATATCATGGCCGACCTCATCATTCCGCTGCCTCTACATCCGCTGCGCCTGCGCGAACGTGGCTTCAATCAGGCGCTCGAACTGGCCCGCCCGGCAAGCAGGGCGCTGAATCTGCCGATTGATTCGACCAGTTGCAGCCGTACCCGCAACACTCCGGCGCAGGCCAACCTGGCCTGGCGCGAACGGACGAAGAACATTCGGGGTGCATTTCACTGCGCGACTGATTTCAGCGGAAAACAGATCATTCTGGTGGATGACGTGATGACCACCGGTGCCTCGCTGGACGAGTGCGCGCGCACGCTCAAACTGCACGGGGCGGTAGAGGTAACATTGCTGGTCGTAGCCAGGGCGTTGCCGAAGTGACCCTGTTGGAGCCCGGTTTCACCGGGCGATTGCGGCCGTGCAACGAGGAAACCCCTTCGCGCAGAAAATCTGCGCTCCTACAAGATGCCACTTCCGCCAAGGGCATTACCGCAACTTTTGCTCGACCATCGCCATCAACTCGGCACTGAGATTGCCGCTTTGCCTGGCACGGGCAAAGGCTTCGCGTGCTTCGCTGTTACGCCCCTCGGCCTCCCACGACAGACCCAGACCCAGCCACCAGCGCCCATCGCCTGGCGACAAGCGTGCTGCCACCTGATAGTGTTCAGCGGCATCCTTGTTGCGGCCCAGACGTTGCAGGACATGCGCAGAGAAACCTTGATAGTCGGCATTGTTGCCCGCTGCTGGTTGCGAATAGTTGAGGGTTTGCCACGCTCCAGCAAGATCTCCACGATCAACCTGCAAGCGTGCCAGACTCATCGCCCAGCCAAGCTGTGCCGGCTGCCCTTGCAAGCCATCCTGCAACACTTGGACAGCTTCATCCGGTTGTTTGGCTTCGAGTAATAATTTGACCAGCAACTGCCGCGACGCCACATGGAAAACATCCTGACGCAGTGCGTTGCGCAAGCCGTCCATCGACTCGGTAACACGCCCCTGATTGACAGCAACGATGGCCTTGCGATACTCGCTCTCGGCGCGCTCCCTCGGCGAACCGACTGCATCGGTTCGCTCGATCACCGGTGCCTTGACCGATTTGGCTGGCACCGCTGGCGCTGCTGGAGGCGACGCCGGCGCGGGCCGCTCGGCAGCCTCGGTCTTGTTGCGCTCATCGGCTTTCTTTTCGGCAGGCACGGGCTTTGCTGGCGCGCTTGAAAGCGGTTTGACCTCGTCCTTCTTTTCGACTGGAAGCTTGATGAAATCGGCCATGCGCAAACTGCCTTCCATCTCCTGCAAGGTCGAAGCGACTGGCGGGACGGGTTCCGCTTGAGGAGGCTCAGGAGGAACTGTTTTCTCTGGCTCTGGAACGGGAGACGCAACGGGAGTCGGTACAACAGCGACCGGTGCTGCTGGCAATACCACCTCCAGGCGCATTTCCCATTGATAAAGGGCGAAGCCTCCGGCCAGCACGAGCAGTGCAACGCTCCCCAGAATAATCGGCAAACGAGACAATTTTTGTACAGGCAGCGGACGAATGTCGTTGGGCAGATTGGCACCAACGCCATGTGCCGCCCGCCGTACATCAAGATCCTGCAACATCTGGTTGATCAGACTCATAACATCATCCCCAGAACCAGCTGACGCGGCGCGCGCCCTCGGTATCCTTGCGTGCAGAGCGAACGTGACGCACCTTGACGATCTGCCGGCCTTCACCAAAAACGGCCATCAGAGACTTGTGCGCCAGAATGTTGATCAGGCGCGGCGTTCCGCCGCTGGCGCGATGCAAAGCACGCAACGCCGCCGCGGTGAACAGCCCCTCGCCAAGATAGCCGGCGACGCGCAACCGATGCGCCACATAGTGGCCGGTTTCGCCCATTTTTAACCCACCCAGGCGATAGTGAAAAGCAATCCGCTGCAGGAGTTGCCGCACTTCCGGACGATTCAGCTTTTCGTCCAGTTCCGGCTGCCCGAACAGGACTATCTGCAGCAGTTTGCGCTTCTCGGTTTCCAGATTGGAAAGCAGGCGCAAGGCTTCCAGCGTTTCGACCGGCATCGCCTGCGCTTCGTCAATGCAGACCACCACCCGCTTTTTCGCCCGTGCATGATTGAGCAACAAAAGATTGATTCGCCGTATCAGATGGTATTGGTCCAATTCAGCGGCGTCCTTGACGCCCAACTCTTCAGCCAGCGCCAGAAACAGGGTTTTTGCGTCGAGGTTGGGATTGGGCAGATACGCCGTGACCCAGCCATCATCAAGCGTTTGCAGCAGTCGGCGGCAAAGCAGCGTCTTCCCGGTACCGACCTCGCCACTGATCTTGACGAAGCCCTCGCCCTCATTGAGTGCCAGCAAGAGGGTATTGAGCGCTTCCTGGTGGTACTGGACGGAGTAGGTAAAACTGGTATCAGGCGTGATGCCGAACGGCATCTCGGTGAGACCGAAATGTTTCAGATACAACGCAAACCCCGCCCCGTCACTGGCCCGCCGGGCGAATCAGGCGCGGATCGAGTTGCTGGACGCGACTCTGCGTTTCGACCAGGTCATCTTTCCAGCTCGACTCGTTGTGAATGATCGTCGGCTTGATGAGAATCACCAGTTCGCGCTTCCTCAGGTAACTGTTTCGTTTCCCGAACAGCAGACCCCAGCCGGAAGATGCCGTTGTACCCGGCAAACCATTGGCATCCGACGACTGCTCCTGCGACATCAAACCGCCGATGGCAACGATATTCCCGTCCTGGACACGAACGATGCTGTCAGTTTCATTCACCGTGCTCGCTGCCAGCGGCAAATTGAAGGTCCCTTGCGTGCCGAGATCGATGACCTTCTGCTTTTCCGCAACGACGCTGATTGATGGATGGACATGCAAAACGACGTTGTTGTCACCGTCGATCTGCGGCGTCACATCAAGCGCAATACCAGAAAAGAAAGGTTGCGTCGTGACCGTTGTCGTACCGGGGATCGTTCCGGTACCGCTGGCGGTGGCCGGCGTCGTGGTAATGTTGGTAATGAAAAACTCGTCAGTACCCACCTTGAGTACCGCTTTCTGGTTGTTGATCGTGGCGATTCGCGGACTCGACAGCACCTGAACATTGCCCTGCGTTTCCAGGAAGTTCAGCAGGGCAGCAAAGTTGGCGCTCTGGAAGGCGAGCCCGACAAAGCCTTTGCCAAGCGCAGCCGCAGTCACCGCCCCGCCGGCACCGGGCAAAACTCCGACCGAACCGCTTGTTCCGAAAGAACCAACCGTATCGAGCGTCGTTCCCGGGGTCACCGCACCATAAGAGAAACGGTTATTCCCGCCGCCAAAGTGACTCCAATTCACCCCGGCCTGAAACTCCTCGTTGAGCCTCACCTCAATGATCTTCGATTCAAGCATCACCTGCCGCTCGACGATCACCTGCGTGATGCGCAAGTAGTTCTCAACGGCACGGATATCCGATGGAAAAGCCTTGACCAACACCACGCCGGAACCCGGGCTGACGATAATGGTACGGCCATCCTGTGTGCCGACAATGCTGGTCAGCGCACTGGTCAAATCACCCCAGAAGTCGCTGTCGTGAGTGGTTGAAATCCGGCTGCTCGGCGAACCGGCAGAGCTTGAAGACCCCGTTGCTGCGGGTGTTGCCGGCGATCCGGCCGCTGGCGCCGTCGGGCTCGGAGACTGTGCCGATGAAATGGACCCAGACGTCACCCGGATATCGGATTGCCCCTGACGCTTTCCGGCCAGATAGTTGATCTGGAAAATGCGCGTCTGCATCGTGTTCGGCTGAATGTAGATGCGCGTGCCCTGAAACTTGAACTCATAGCCGTACAGTTCGCGCAACGTCTCCAGCGCCTCGCGCACCGTCACGCTCTTCAGGTTGACCGTGATGCTGCCCGCCACTTCAGGTGCCACCAGCATGCTGTAACGCGTCCCACTGACCAGTGCCATGAACACCTGGGTCGCTGGCGCGTTGCTCACCGCCAGATCAAACTTAGGCTCGACACTTTTTGCCGAATCCGGCAGATCAAGCT